>CAYTDR010000876.1:0-3854 GCA_964436185.1 uncultured Candidatus Obscuribacterales bacterium
TCGATGCGCTTTGGAACTGCCGGCGGTTTTCTCCCTTCTCTTCCGAAGATATGAATCAAACTCCGCTCGCTTGAAGCAAGGCTAGGCACACCAGCCCCGGTGCCGACAGCGGCGCTATTAGCGAACTCTCACATAATCTCAGTGTTTCCCCCAGACCGCTCGTACCCTTTTCTTCGGCGAAACTGTCCTGCATTTGCAATAGAGTGAAGATGGCACAATCAGCGGAGCCACATCATGAATTACTCGCACGCAACTGAATCTCAACAGCATAATCCCACAATAGCTGCAGCATTGTCCGTGATCCCAGGACTCGGGCAGATCTACAATCTCGAGCCTCGAAAGGGACTTCTCTTTTTATTGGTCGGTTTTTCCAATTTGGCAGTTATTACATCGGTCGTCTTCCTTCGCCCCCTGGTGTCATTGTTCAGCCAAGTAGGACAAGAGCTGAACATCAGACCGAACACTGAGCTTGTATCAGCTCTTTCTTCGTTTGAGTTGGGAAGCCCGGCTTCACTAAGCATTCTCACGCTCTTCCTCTTGTTTTCAATCTATGTTGTCCGGGATGCACACGATCATGCCTGCGCCGTACGATACAAAGAGCTATACAGAGCTTCTGCCATGCATTTTTCAGAAGCATCGAGCGGTTCGTATCTGTTTCATCTCTCATTGATGGCAACGATGCTTTTGATTTCCTTCTTTTTCTTGATACCACCAATTCCGAAACCACAAATCACCACAATTGAATTCATCCAAACCGAGGCGCCACCGGAGAAAGTCAAAGTCAAAACAAATAAAGTCTCGACGGTGACAGTAACTGCAAAAAGAGATCCACGGCTGGCAAAGAGTGACACTTCCGCCAGTGCCCACTCCAGCTCGAGAGCGAGCGCAACAAAGCAGACAACTCCAGCGCGTACTCAAGTCAAACATACAGAGTCCCCTGCAGCATCGCGCGTACAGACCGCTAGAAGAGCTCCAGCGCAGCGGGGTGAGCAAACTCAGATCGAGCAGCCCTCCAGACCAACTCAGTCCACAGAACAGACTAAAACTGCCCGAGTAAATCCTAAACCGATGTTGGCCATGATTCCTGCAACATCGGTCAATATGCCCAAGCCCATGCTGCCTTTGCCCATTGCGGGCTCAAAAGGCACTGCGGCTCCCTCTCCGATTTTGAGCCGGACGAATATTGGTAGTGCACTGCCTGCAGTGCCAAGCCTGCAACCTGTATCTAAGGCAGTTCTTGGCTCGGCTCCTAATGCACCAGTAGTAAAAGATGTTAAATTGGGCGGTGGACCGGCAACTGCGCCCTCTCCTTCAAAAAGTACTCAAGTCTCTGACCGCGGTGAAGCACCACAGCCAGTACCGGTCACAGGCGCTGAACGATTACACTCAAGGGCAATGCCCTTGTCGAGGTTCGGTCCCGTGTCGCAATCCGAATCAAATAGAGCGGATTCACCAGGTGGGCCAGAGGTTGCAATTGCGCCGTCCAGGAGTCGGCGGGGTCGTGGGTCTGGTCCCATTCCAGGGCTTGAGCCGTCCATTCCTCGGGGTAGAACTGATTCGCGTCGCGAGGGGACTACGGACAAAGGTAAGATTGATCAGGCCGTAGACCCTACTAAAGCAGTTGACCCGGATTTTTCTCAGTTCATGGCTGACTTGCAGCGCCGAATCAAGCGCTCCTGGTTTCCACCCAAGGGGCCGACTCAGAAGACAGTGTTGCAATTCAGCATCAACCAAAACGGGACGATGAGCGATTTGAAATTGCAGACGAGCAGCGGAGTTTCGATCTACGATCAAGCTGCTTTGACAGCAGTCAAAAATGCAGCTCCTTTCCGACGCCTGCCGGAGGGCGCGCCTTCGAGCGTGAATGTCGAGTTCACCTTCGACTACAAACTCTACAATGAAGGCGGGACTGGCTCCATGCGTCGATTCTAATTGCAGACATAAGTTTTCGATTGCCTCAGTGGAGTAAAGGAGGAACCCGTATTTACGGATTCCTCCTCTTTCTCCTCTATGGTATGCGCGTCTGGCAAGGTGGAGTCTCTGCCTGGTTTTTCGTTCGTGCGAAGCCTGGTACCTCACCCCACAATTGAATGGGCACTAAAGATAGTTTCGTGCGAACGCCTAATATCGTTCTATTGCCAAGCCGACCTTATGAAGCTGGACGAATCTGTGCTATTGAAGTTTGATCGACCGCACAAGCGTATCCAGATCCAAGAGATGAGGAGTGAACTTATCATCGGCAGTACGTTCTAGCTTCCGCTCCTGCTCCTTTGCATACGTCTTGAAGTTTTTGCTGAACTCGTCATACTTCTGCTTGCTCCAGCTTGCCACATCGCTCTTGTCAGGCAGTCCTAGATTCTTCACTGGGATGAACATCGAGACGTAATGCTTTCCATCTTCGGACAATCCCTGCATGCTGTATACGAGTCCTTTGTTCGATATCACTTCCGGCTCAATCTGATAGGTAGCCAGGTATCTAACGCCGGAACCGTTCTTGAAATCGATATATCGAACATGCGCATGTAAGGGCGATGATGCATCAGCCCAGGGAAGGAAAGGAATGTTGGTTGGAGTGGCTGCCTTCTTGTCCAAGAACGCGTCCAGATCTTTCGCGGCATCAGCTACTGTCGGATACGCCTTATGAAAGTCCTTTACTTTCGGATCCGAGGTTGGAAACACAAATACCTGCGCTTCCGGATTGTTGAATGTGATTTCCCAATGCTCCGGAGCAACTCCGTCCGGCTTGTCGTCAGGATATTCGAGCTTCTGTGCTGCCACCTTCTTCACTCGAGGCTTTTCTCCAAGCGACAATGGATATCGAAAAGTTATCGCGGCAGACGAATAGGTTCCCCACTCATCGGCAGCAATACCTGACGGTGCGAATAAGCAAAGCAACACCACCGACAGAAGCAGGCAACTTCTAAGTGTCATCAAGTTCAATCCTCGAGTTGGAGATGCTGGATAGAAGGAATGAGTATACAGTCTTCTTGACTTTCAAATTTAAGCTAGCCTCAAACTTCAATGTAGTATCTTAATCGTCACATCAGAAGAAGGGGGATCGATCATGGGTGGAGAACCGTGGTTAATCAGGAAGCCGTTCGTTGAAGGTCCGGAGACGGTACTGAAAAGACACAAAGCTGAGATACTCGAGCTCACTCCCGACTGGCCGGAGATTCGCATAGGCGATGGAACACCAGTGAAAATGGCGGGGTGGCCGATGCCGACGAATGCCTGCACACTTCTGCCGTTCGATGACGAACAGCTAGTAGAGATGTTCGGGACGGACAAACCACAATCGAATCTCGATGAAATGGCAATCTATGAGCAAGACTTTTGGGATGATATTCCTCGAGGGGAAGGGCATTTCTTTCTTCTGTACCGAGACGATATTCCGGTAGAAGTTTGCTTTCTTGGATACTCATTCGACTGAGAATGAACCTTACTCCTGAGTACTACAAGAAGATGAGAGCGGCGGTAGGCGCTGCTAGCAGAGCAGAGCACCTGCTCCATACAATGGAATTCGATGATGCTGAAACCTGGTCTCGCAGGGCCGTCGAATTATGGGACGAAATAAATCCTGCTGATAAGCGAAGTGCGCTTGAAACCAGCGCATTGCGTAACATGCTGGAGATTCTGATTAAGTGCCTGAGAGCGAACAAGAAAATAGATGAAGCGCGGGATGTAGAAGCTCGAATCAAGTCGCTTTGAAGTGCTGAGCGACTAAACTGGTTGCATGCTGCCTTTCAGGTTTGTCATTCGTTTCAGTTCATCGAACTCGGCAACCAGCTCGCCTTCTGTCGGATGCCTGGCTGTGATACACTCACTCTCGACATTCGTGTCGAATCCGTAGTAGC
>CAYTDR010000877.1:0-3844 GCA_964436185.1 uncultured Candidatus Obscuribacterales bacterium
GCGGCGGCAAAAAACATTCCGAATAGAGAAGGAAAGACCGGACCGTCTCTGAGGATTGCGGTTACAAACTCCTTATCCGTCACCAGACTTAGCGTCCACTTCTGGTGCAGGGCATTGATGAGGAACTCCGAGATGCGGCCGGCGCTCCATAAATATCCGCGGGCATCATACAGAAGAGTAGTTTTGGCGTGTCCGCACAAAAAGTGATAAGCCAGCGCGATGGCGGTCGAGGCGACGGTCACGCAGACAAATGGCAGCAGCGTTTGACGCCAGCGGTTCTGCAAAGCGCTCGACTGAGGCTTTGCAATTTCAGGCAGTGTTTGAGTCGGCTTTTCCTGGACGATTAATTCGGGCATGAGCTTTTCTTAACAGAGTTGGAGCGGTGACCAATTTAGAGAGACCAACGCGAGGTTCGCGTAACCGGTATCAAGCCTGTTTCGCATCGAATCAGCAAATGCACTCGAACCCTCGGCGTGAGTTTCGTAAGCATGAGCTCGCTCGAAGTTTAGTTTGAGATTTCAAATTATCCATAGGAAAAAATTAGAAACCTGAGTAGTCAATAATTTAAGCCTGAAGATCGTGCCGCGCCGACCTATTTGCACTTCATAGTTAGGTCTATCTCATGAAAACTGCCCGCATGCCCCATACCATTGAGCAGCGATGTTATTCAACAGTATCAACTACCTGATATTTTTTCCGCTCGTCCTTGCTTTGTATTGGCTTTCGCCACGGAAGTATGGGCAGGTCTTGCTTCTTGTTGCCAGCTATCTTTTTTATATGAGCTGGGTTCCTCTATACGGGCTGCTCATTTTTGGATTGACGCTGTTTAATTACTTCCTTGGTCGGGCGATCGAGGGAAACCAGCAGCACAAGAAGATTATCCTTGTTTTCGGTATTGTGTTTAACCTGGGGGCACTTTGCTATTACAAGTATGCAGACTTTGTACTGCAGTCGATCAAGTCTGCGCTGAAACTCAGTAATGCTACGCTTTCGATACCGCCTGCGGTGCCCGAGTTTCCGCTAATGCACATCATATTGCCGTTAGCGATCTCGTTTTTCGTCTTCGAGTTTATTCACTACATCGTCGACGTCTATAAGGGTGACAAAGCTATCAGGCAGCCAGTAGAGTTCGCGCTTTTCGCCTCATTCTTCCCATCCCAAATCGCTGGACCAATCAAACGATTTCAGGATTTCGTCAAACAGACCCGGCAACCAAGGCAGTTTGACTTTGCTCTCTTCGATAGCGGACTCTTCCTTCTTCTTAAGGGTTTGTACAAGAAAATCGCGCTTGCGGACAACTTTGCCACCATAGCCAATGCCGGATTCTCGAGCTCAGCGTCTATGGGGTGTCTGGAAACATGGATTGCAGTGTTGGCCTTTACGTTTCAGATCTACTTCGATTTCTCCGGATACACGGATATGGGGCACGGCTCTGCAATGATGCTCGGCTTCACTCTGCCCGAGAATTTCAATTTGCCCTATCTCGCCTCGAACCTCTCAGACTTTTGGAAGCGTTGGCACATTTCGCTGTCCACCTGGCTGAGAGACTACGTATACATACCGCTCGGTGGTGGGCGGTGTTCCAAGTGGAAAAAACACTTCAATCTTCTGGCCACAATGACATTGGGTGGACTTTGGCATGGAGCTGCATGGCACTTCGTTGCCTGGGGCATTATTCACGGTTTTGGTCTGGTCGCCTCGCATGAGTATTCGGGCGCCGTCGAGAAACTCTCGCCCCTGGCTGCTTTTCATAAGTCATGGTTTGGACGCCTGATTTCTGCGTCTCTCACTTTCGTCTTCGTTGTCATCACATGGTTGTTCTTTAGAGCGGAGAGCGTTCAACAAGCGCTGGGAATGATGAAGCAGATGTTCACCGCAACCGCAAGCTCAAGCGCTCTTGCTGAGGTGTTGACTGTTTCCACACTGCCTTATGCAATTGCAGCCTATGCACTTGCGTCGCTTCTTCTTTCACCGGCTGTGGTGACAAGATTATCGGTGCTTTTACCGTTAAAGAACATGCTCGTCTCTCGCTGGACGCTGCGCTACCCGGCTTATGCCGGTGTCTTCCTGGCTGCCGTGGCCATGTCCGCGCCACATCTTTCCTCCTTCATCTATTTCCAGTTTTGAGGTAGGGAAGAAAAATGCCTGCAACTTTTCAAACTGCCGAAAAAGCTGACAAGACAGTCTCCTCGCGGGTCGATGGCGGACCTCCAGTGGTCCGTCGTGTTAATCTGTTGCGATCGACATTCGAGTTCATAATAGGCACAGTCGTCGTAGTCTTGCTGCTCGAACTACTTTTTGCCTGGGCGGGAGTTGGCGAGCAAGAGTACCTGTGCAGCGATCCGGACCTCGGATACGCTCATATGAAGGGTAAGGCTTTGGCGTGGAGGAGCGAAGGCTTCTCGCGTACGCAATTCAATAGCCAGGGCATGCGTGATGTGGAACGACCGTACGCCAAGGCGCCGGGCACCTATAGAATTGCAATTCTGGGCGACAGTTGGGTAGAAGCGCTACAAGTCGAGCGCGACAAAGGATTCTGCAGCGTGCTCGAGAATATGCTCAACGAGCGAGCCCGGGGCGGTGGAAGCGCAAACGCGTCAACCAGCTCTACGCCTGCCAAATTCGAGGTCCTGAATTTCGGTGTTGCTGCATATAACCTCGCTCAGAACTATCTGCAGTTGAAGAAGAGAGTTTTGCAGTACGACCCTGATTTGGTCATAACAGCTTTTCGCGCGGACAGCTCCCTGCTGCTCGTTGCCAATCCGGCAGAAGGTTTCCTTTATGCTCGTCCTAACTTTTTTGTCGATGGCAAAGGCGGACTGATAGAGGACAAAACCGTCCAGAACCTGTGGCTCGCATCCAAGAGCGGCAAGCGCATGGAGGACACATATTGGTTGCGAAGGAACAGCCGAATCTGGGGAATCTATTCTCGTTGTGCTGAGGCGCTCACCACCTGGACCAAGGCTGGAGGTTTCCGACCTGCCGCTGCCGGCAAACTGATAACCCAGAAGGCTGGTGATGCTGGCGGTGAAGAGGAAGTCGTTCCTCTCGATAAAAACTATGTCATCAAAGGCAGATCTAGCGGAAAAGGCGGCAAATCCACCCGCAAGGATAAAAAGGGCAAGGGGAAGGGCACCGTTGGTGATACCTGGCCCGAAGCGGACGTAAAGGCTGAAGGTGCTTCGAAATTCTTGTGGCCAATCGCATCCGCCTTGTTGACGGACATGAATGCCGAGTGTCGAAAGCATGGCTGCGAATTCATGGTTGTTCGTCTTCCTGGACCTAACGGTTATGACAACAAGCTGGAGAACGCCTGTCTCAAGGAGAGCGCGTCAACTCTTCACGTTCCTTTCGTCGACATGACCGAACCCTTCCGCGACCGCCTGCGAGAAGGTGCGAATCTATTCTTCTTGTTCCATACGAACGAAGAAGGGCATCGGTTAATTGCCGAGAGAATCTATTCAGCCGTACAATCCATACAATCCGAAAAACGGTGATTGCTGAATGCTTTTTACCAGCTTTCAATACCTGATTTTTCTTCCACTAGTAGTAGTGCTCTACTGGATTCTGCCAGCCAAGTTTCGGCTGCCGATGCTGCTTGTCGCGAGTTACTATTTCTACATGAGCTGGATACCGGCCTTCGGTATCTTGATCTTCGCAATGACTGCCTTCAGCTTCTTATGGGGCAAGCTCATTCACAAGTCGGAAGATAGGCGTAAGAAACTTCTTTTCAGCATCGGTATCGCGGTCAACCTCCTCTGTCTGGGTGTGTTCAAGTACGCCGGATTCTTTGTCGACAGTGCTGAAGCAATGTTCAAATTGGTTACAGGCAATAACCCTGACT
>CAYTDR010000878.1:0-3839 GCA_964436185.1 uncultured Candidatus Obscuribacterales bacterium
ACCAAACCTGCAGCCACTAAGAGTTCTCCCATTCGAGGCACTGATGTGGCATTGTAGAAGGGAACGCCGATATTCTTGAGGGCCGTCTCCAGAGTCACCTGCTCGGCGACTACGATTTTCAAACAACGGACTGCATTCAGGAAACTTATATATTTGTCTCTGATCAGAATCTGCAAATTCATGCAGCAAAGAAGAATCGGCTCTGCCACCAAATTCAGTGACACGAGTGAATTCCCCAGAGGAAAGCCGCTATTGCTAGAATGCTTCAGGGCACATCTCATCCCGATTGCATCGACCAATCCGGCAGCGAGAAGCAGCTTGCCGACCCGTGGCAGGGTACCGAGATCTCTTCCGACTCCATGCCTTCGATAGGCTTCGTCAATTGAGATCTGGTGATTGTGGGCGAATCGCAGAAGCTCGAAGGCTATTTTTATGTCGATTGATCCAGTTCTTATACTGGATTGAGTTTCAATTGCTATGTTGATATCAAGGTCGGTGACATGACCCGACATGACCAAGACTCTTCCGATAGGCATGGCTGCTCTTCTTGCTATAAGCAGACCTTGATTGAGAACTTCGGGAGAAATGATACCAGCATCCAGTAAAATCTCACCAAGACGGAAACGCGTCGAGGTTACTCGCTTTGCGAATTGCATGCGAAACTCCTTATTGTTAGCCGAGGAAAACACCATCCGACGCAAACAGCCGTTCTACGGGAGTACGTAGTCGTGCCAGTACGGGCGGTAGCAGAATAGTAACGTAAATCAAGCAAGGCGAATCGCGAAGGCGAAACACATTAGATAGCGAAAATCGCTAAATGCCAGCTCGACTTGGGTTAGAAGTCGCGTAGTAAAGTATCTAAACTGGGGAAGCCCCAACTGCAAATCGTAGAGTGCGGCGGGGGATATGTCAAGCGGATTTAATCTTCGCTCGTATATATCCACTGCTCAGCGCGGAGCAGCTCCACGACTATCTCTCGGATGCGATCAGCAAAACGATATTGTCGCAGCTCCAACTCACTAAGACTCTCCAATAAGAGCCTTCCGTATCCATCACGCTCAGGATATTTTAGTGCCGTATTCCAGAAGGGCAGACCTCCAGGACCTGGCGTATCCATGCCGGAGACCCCCTTGGGATTGAACGGAATCTCTCCCCACGTGCGATACCACTCTTCCATCAGAGCACCAACACGCACTAGCGCACCGTCGACCTTCCGCCGGCCTATTTCCGACAGCGAGTCCGGCTCTGCGCGAAAAAGATCGAGATGCTTTTCATGTGCCTTAGCAATCGCTCGTTCAATGCTTTCATGTCCGGACACGTGCATATTCTGACTGCGAGGGCCAACGATGACGCCGTTAAAAAGCTCCGACATGATGGCAGTCACTCGAGCAATAGCGCTCTTTGTTCTATTCAAGCCGGAAATTGCCAGACTTTGCACCTCCGGTCGAATGACGCGAAACGAATCAGTAAAGCTGGCAACTGCAGACTCGAGCGAATGATAGATTGTAGGATCTTCGAAGATTGACTCTGTATCTGGTCCGCGCAAGATGGCAATCTTGGCGAATCCTTCCGGCGTGTTGTAGTTGATCGAATGGTCGCCGGCGATCACCGCATGACCGATCTTTGAGCCGGGGTCGCTGGGATGAGGAACAAACCAGTCCCTGATGCCTATTGTTTGCAAGAGCTCTCTCTCCCTATCCGTAAAATTGATTCGCTGCAGATCCGTCGTCAGACTATCGACTTCAAAGGGATTCTGGATTTTCCCGAAAATTGAGTGCACCGCTTCCGAGTTTTTGTCACCGGATGTGATGGCGCCAGGAACGAATTTACCAAGTTTGTTTTTGTTGTGGATCATGATAGCCACAACTGTAGCCATGAAAGTGGGGGGCGCTATTTGATGCTCCCGGCAGGCTCGAGCGACACGTTCCATGCTCCTGCGATCATGGGTTTTGCCCGTATCGAGAAAATATGACAATACCTGAACCGAGGCTTCCGCACCATGCACGTTGTGAACGATAAAGTTGCTTCTGCTCTTTATCGCATCGGAGAAAATCGAGGCAAGAAGCGCGTCTCTGGTCTCTTTTGGCGAGAGTCCCAGGAGCTTGGATGCATCGTAGACCTGGTCGACCTCTGCCCTGGTGTGTTTCCAGTTCATGTTCCACTGATATCCAGGAACCTGGTTGTCCGGTGCTTGCTCGAGACGCCAGAACATGTCTCTCACTATTGCCAGACAGTTCCAGACGATCTCCTTATCCGGTGCCGCAAGGTGGTTGTCAATGTCGATCTTTTGAAAGACATTAGTCACCTGACCATACTTGGAGACGACCGGGACCTCCTTCAAATCGTCATGCAACTCCTCCCTCAACCGTTCGAGATCTTCCGGACGAGGCAGTTGTTGCGACCAGCGCATGTCTCCTGAGAGGCGACCCAGGAAATCTTGTGCCTTTTCTTGGTCTTTTATTGTTTGTTTGATTTCGGCCACGATTTCATCAAACGTCCCAGCGGTTTTATCAAACGTCCAGTGTCGATCTACAAAGTCGGTAAAAGGGCTCCTCGATTTTTCAGCGAAAAGTCCGGTTTACCCTTATTGGTGACCGATCTGGGCTTCAATCCTGATCTTCTCCTACTAAATATGGGTCGAGAACCCGGAAATGCTCAGTGGAGACGATGCTCCGTATTTTAAGGGATATTCCACGTAATGTTTTCCTTCAATCTCCAAAAAGGGGGTAGAGATCTATGCTCGCAGCGCAATTCCTAATGGAATAGACCAAAATAGCTGACGGATGATTAGAACTATGACCTTTCCAGTAGATTACAAGGTCCCATAAAATTCCAAGTGGCCAAGGCTATATAATGCCTGCCTTATGGCTTTGGTCGAACAAATACTAGATCTGGAGAAGACCTAATGAGGCACTTAGTTTGGACACTTTCCGGCTGCATAATCTCTTCACTGCTGATTTCCCCTCAGATTGCCGGGGCTCGTGAAGGAAATACGTCGAAGTCCCAGATAGCCAGCAAGATGGCTGCCGGAGAAGCCAGTAATCGTGACGGCGGCGAATCTTCTTCGGAAGTGAAAAAGAATAAATCAAACCAGGTAGACGATGCGTTCTCCTCGGTGCCGATTGATTTTGCTCCGGATCGCGACGAGAATGTGGAAATGGTCAGTCCAATCAAGCCGCTGGACAAGGAGAAGGACACTAAGATCGAATCCCCGTCCAAGAAGAAGGGGAAGAAAAACAAGTCCAAGCAAGCAAAATCGGACAAGACTGAGCAGACCAAAGCCTCAACAGATAAAGCCGGCGCAGCGAAAGAGCCAGCAAAAGAACAAAAACCACTGGCTCAGAAAATTCCCAAATACTTCCAGGATGCCGTAACTCTTCAAAGCGTCAACATGTTTGACAATGCAATCGGCCTCTATAAGATGGCCATTCTGGACGATCCACAGTTTGTCTCTTCATACAATAATGTTGCTCAGTGCCTGTTAGCACGAGGCGGGCAAAGAGATCTCGCAGAGGCAGAGCAGATGCTTGCTAAGGCATTGAAACTCGATCCGCAGAACGTCGGCAGTTTACATGCAGCAGCGATGATCAAGGAAACGAAGAAGGACTATGTCGGTGCGCAAGATGCCTACAAAAAGATCCTCTCAATTCAGCCGTTGAACTATCAGGCGGTGCAGAATCTTGCCGAACTCTACTTTATTCAGGGCAAGAAAGCCGAAGCTCGCGCAGTTCTGGAGAATGTGCTGAAGAGTAAGCCACCTGAGCAACAGAGGCAGATTTATGAACAGGCTTTGGCAAACCTGGAAAAAGGATCGACGTCACAACCGCAGAAAGCAAAAG
>CAYTDR010000879.1:0-3833 GCA_964436185.1 uncultured Candidatus Obscuribacterales bacterium
ATCATCTTGATTTGCGCGCTTTCCGGGACGGTGATTCTCAAGGAGCTGGGAATCGACATTGCTCCGATCATTGCTGGTGCTGGTATCTGTGGTATCGCAGTTGGTTTCGGCGCCCAAAGTCTGGTCAAGGATGTAATTTCTGGTTTCTTCATGCTGCTGGAGGATCAGATTCGCGTCGGAGACGTCGTCCAGATCGGAGATAAGACTGGCGTGGTGGATAAAGTGACACTACGGTTGATTGTACTTCGCGATGTCTCTTACAATGTTCACTACATTCCGAACGGCGAAGTCCGAGTCATTACCAATATGACCAAAGAATATTCCGGTTACATCCTGGACGTGGGTGTATCCTACGACGAGGATCTGGATCGGATTGTCAGCGTTATGAAGAGCATCGACGAAGAGCTTCGCAACGACCCGGAATTTGGCGACATGATACTCGAGCCGCTCGAGATCTTCGGATTGGAGCAATTTGGAGATTCGAAACTCGCCATCAGGGCGAGAACGAAGACCAAGGCGATCAAGCAGTGGATTGTCGGACGAGAGTTCAAGCGCCGGTTGAAGACGCGCTTCAACCAACTGGGAATCGAAATGCCAAATCCGATTGTTTCCGTTTACGCGATGAAAGGCAGAGACCATCCGCTTGGCGAAGGCGCTCCCCTGGAAGCGGCCGCGGCATCTATAAACAACAGTGCCTCTGGCCTCTAGCCGGAATTTGCTGGTTCCACAACGGGCAAGAGGCTTTCAGCGAGAGCCTCTAGAGTCAAAAGCACTTCCTCTACTGAATCGATCTGCGACTTGCTGTCCACCGATGTGCAGCGCTTCACCAGCTCGTCAAGTTCTGCAGGTATGTCTGGGGCACCGTCGGAGGGGCTTGATTGAGAGACCGGCTCCGGATCGGAACCAGTCAGCAAATAGAAGAGTGTCGCGCCCAGTGAGTAAATATCGTTGGAACGCTGGATAATGCCTTGAAACTGTTTAACTGACACATATGCCGGCTTGCCTACCACCTCACCGGGTTTTTCGCACTCGCCCAACGCCGCTACGCTGAAGTCTATTATTTTGGGCTGGTCTCCGAGAAGCAAAATATTGTCGGGACTTATGTCTCTGTGAATCACTGGTTGGTCCAAAGTGTGAAGGAATTGCAGAGCCTTGCAGACCTGCACCGCCAGGGGAACGACCTCTGTCCAGGGCAGCCGTCCTCGTGCTTGGACAACGGAACGGAGCGACGGACCGTCGATAAACTCGAGCACCAGATATGCTCGCGAATCTTCCACGAAGCTATCGAGAAGTTTTGGCACAGACGGATTTGCTGCTCGCTGGAGAATAGTGAACTCGCGCTCGAACTCCCCCAGACTGCTGACAGCGCTGTCTGCAACGTTGTTGGCGAGAATGAACTCTTTGAGAACGACGATTTCGTCATCGAAGTTCGTTGCCAGGTATAAATTGGCCTGACCACCAGTCGCCAACTTTCCAGTGACACGATAGTTGCCGTCATTGAGCACTTCTTCGGCAGATAGATTGCCGGTCCGTCTCCTTGTTCTGTCACTCTTCATCAATTCAAGCCAGATCTGGGTAAACTGCAGGTCGCGTTCCTGCACTTCAATTCCGAGAAGCTCCTCGGTCACGTTTTTTGTTAGTATTGCCTGCGGTGCCCATTTATGCAGACTTTCCAATAGAGTTTTCTTTGCCTCCTGGGACAGCCCGTGCGCATATAATCTGTTCAATCGTCTGGCGCCGCCTTGTTTCTTTCTTCCCCAGAATGAAATAAATGCCGAGGTAGTGGAAGCGTAAGTCGCGACATTGCCCTCACTGAAAAAGGAAACTCCGTACACTTTATCAAAAGTGTATGCGTCATTGAATGTGACAGCGACAAGTTCATTCCATGGAACGCTCTTCGTCGGCAATCCAAAAGTGCGAAGCAACAACTTGGTGACAACGTTGCGGCCAACCCATTGAAAGCCGTCTTCCGTCAATCGGCAGTGGGCAAGCATGAGCTCCGACCTGCGAGAGAGGAGCCACATTGCTGCAAGCGTCATAACCGGAGCAATCACGGCGGCAAACCCGATCAGGTAGCAGTGTCTGAATACTTCAGCGTCCGTGATGTTTGGAAAGTTTAGAATCGTGCCGATTTGCAGGAATCCCCACATGAAGGTCACGAAAGCAGCAGGCACTCCCGAAAGTACCGTGAGCAAGCAAACGGCACCGAGAATAATACCGCTACGTCCCACCGATTCCATCTCGTGGGAACCGACTGCGCTGGGCTTCAGATCAACTATCTCATCGCTCAATGACTTTGTCTCGCTCCTTCTTGAGAGAGATGACGATACTTTTTGTGGCGTTCGAAAGGTTGTCCCGAACAACTGAGAAGGTTCCTTTTTTCACTGCAATCTTGATCGACTCGAGATCCTTTCGGACCTCCGCCAGATCAGGTCGAGCCTGCTCTTCGAACGCCGTCATTCTTGCAATTAGATCGGCAAGAGAAGCAGATATTCCGTGCTTTTCATGGTCAATTGCGGATTGAGACAGCGCCAGTGGATCTTCTCCAATTAGAAGCCAATAGAGCGTGGCACCGAATCCGTAGACATCGCTTTTGGGAGTCGCTTTTCCTCGCAATTGTTCAGGCGCCATGTATGCGTGTTTTCCGATCATGGTACCGGTGGCGGTCTCGATGAACACCCTGGAGGCACCAAAATCAATGAGTTTAATTGCTTCCTCGGGGGTGATGACAATATTGTCGGGAGTAACATCTCGATGAATGATAGATGGTTCCTGCCTGTGCAGGTACTGCAGCACATCGCAAAGGGCGAGCGCGTATTCGACAGTTTTGCCCTCCGGCAGCTTGCCCTGAAAGTCGACATGCTGTCGAAGATCCCTGCCTTCTGTGTATTCAAGCATCAAATAGTTTCGATCGTTCTCGACAAAGTGATCGATCACTCGTACGATGCCTTGATGGTTTAAAGACGTTAGTATCTTGGACTCTCGAAAGAGAATGTCTCTCGCTCTCTGATGTTCCGAAGATTCTTCAGAGAGGTAAGACTCCTTCAATACCACCATTTCACTGGCGCACCTGCCTAGATAAGTGGCTGACCATCCTCTCCCTTGCAATTGTCTGACTATCTCCACTCTATCGTTCCCAACCTTCGCACCGTCAGGAATGGGCATATAGACGGTGGATTTCCGCTGAGCTCGCAATGCGTCTTCCCAGAATAATGTATAACCAGCTTTGGTATCGCCCATGATATCGGGCACCAGATTCTTCACTTCCGGCGAGAATTCACACGTCGGTGCAAGCTCATCCAGCGCCTGGAACAGCGTCTTCTTGTCCTGGTCGCTCAGTGCAATCAGGTCTATCTCCACAGGGTTGCGCGATCCGGCAAATCTGAGGAGTAGATTGTTTGACTGGATTTCGGCAGCGACTAAATCTCTCCATCGGCTTACTTTCTTGATGCTGAACAGATAGAAAAAAGTGCGCACCGCCATCAGTCGAGTGGGTGTAAGAACGAGTTTTTGCGAGAAAAATTTGTCCAGACCAATTGCTATGAGTGATAACGTTACTGGAATTGAAAGCAATAAGCTGCCTAAAGCTGCTACGAAGATTTTGAAATTGGCGAGATCCTTTGGAACTGGTGTATGTGGAATACTCTTTAGAAACAGTGAATAAAAATCCACGTTAGTATGAACGCCGTGTTTCATCAATGAGACATGACGCGAATACGCTTCCCAGTGTGCGGGGATGGCAATTTTTGCATCGCGGAGGCTGGCCAGTAACCAGTTGGTCGAGCCGACCACGACCCTCTACCAGTAAGTCCCAGGAAGGATGTGAGGCAACC
>CAYTDR010000880.1:0-3833 GCA_964436185.1 uncultured Candidatus Obscuribacterales bacterium
TTCGACGAGCTTTCTGCCATGAACCTTACGCAGAAGCTCAAGAAGGCAACGGCGATGCTGAAGGCAGAACGTTTCGAGCTTTTTGCCGATCGAGAGGATGATTCACTGGTTGGCATCATAAGGAGCCAAACCAATGACGATCTTGTCTACTGCTGTCGATTGTCTTCTGATGGAGTCTTCGCCTGTTGCACCCAAAATCTGAGACCCTGTGGAGGACTTCAAGGTGCTCTGTGCAAGCACCTTCTTGTGTTGATCGTTGGACTGGTTAAGTCAAATCAACTTGAACCATCCCTAGTGCTCGACTGGATAGACAAAAGCAAAAAGAATAAGCCAGTGCTCGACAAAGAGACGACGAGCGAACTATTTCTCAAGTACAAAGGCGCGGAAGCAGGCGAGATCGACTGGCGCCCCACCGAAACCATTCCGGAAGACTACTACCAACTCTAAGTACTTGCGCTCTATCCCAGTGCCAGTCCGCCGGTTGAAGTCTCTTTGTACTTCTGGTTCATGTCGAGACCGGTCTGCTTCATCACTGATAGTGCTTTGTCCAGACTGATCAAGTGGTGCCCGTCGGACGCCAGGGACAGTGCTGCTGCGTTGAGTGCTTTCACTGCACCCATTGCGTTGCGCTCGATGCACGGAACCTGCACGAGTCCTTTGATCGGATCTCCGCTGCTTGCTCGATCTGTCTGACGTTCCCTCCCAGCATGGCTACAGCGCCGCCAGCAGCCATGGCACAAGAAGTTCCTACTTCACCCTGGCATCCGACTTCAGCACCGCTAATGGAGGCATGCACCTTAACCAGTGCACCAATGGCGGCGGCGACGATCAGTCCATTTTGCAGAATCTCCCGGGAAAGCTTATAGTCTTCTTGCAGTGTTCTCCAGACGGCTGGAATCAAGCCGGATGAGCCGTTCGTAGGTGCAGTACAGACCCGCCCGCCGGCAGCATTTTCTTCATTAACCGCCATGGCATAGATCGACGGTCGCAGATCGTTAATGGCGGCGGGAAAGACACTGCGTTGATCGGCACCTGGGGCTTTCAGCCGGTCATACAGACTTTTTGCTCTGCGCCGGACGTTTAATCCCCCAGGAAGAATTCCATCGGTGTTCAATCCCTGGTCTATACAGGCGAACATAGTATCGATGATACGATTCAAATCGGCTCTCAGCTTCTCTTCTGTCAGCCCAAGCCGCTCTTGATTGGCAATCACCAGGCTCCACGGCTCGATTTGATTTTTCAATGACTGTGCGACATATTCATCCGCCGTATTGAACGGATACGGAACGTCGTTGCCGTCGGCGTCGCCATGGGTTGACGAGGGACGCATGTTGTTCTTGTCCAGCGTCTCAACGAATCCGCCGCCCACAGATATGATTTTGTGCTCGAGTTTGATGTCGTCCCCATGTTTCAGACGAAATCTCATGGTGTTGGGATGAGGCAGTCCTTCTCCGTCCATGAGCCAACTGTCCCAGATAATGTTGGTATCCGGATTAAAGGCGACTTTCAGTCCGTCGAATTCCAAGCAGGGATTTTCAATTAAGCGAGGCATCACGGCCCAAATTTCATCGGGCTGTGCATCGGTCGGATGCAATCCTGTTAGTCCTGCACAAACAGCGCCGTCGGTAGCATGTCCTCTGCCTGTTGCGGAAAGACTGCCAAAGAGCTCTACCTCCAATCGTAAGTCGCCGGCGTCCTTCAATGTATGCATAGCTGCCAAAATCTCAGATCGGAACTTCAGCGCCGCCATCATCGGACCCATAGTGTGAGAACTGGAAGGACCGATGCCGATTTTGAAGATGTCGAGTGGGCTAATTAAGTCAGCGCGAGCGGGGTTCATATCTTATTCCATAGAAGGTAGATGGTCTTGTAATCTTCATCATAGGCGGTATTGCAACCCATTAAGCAGGTACCTGATGGACTTGCACTACCGTGAGAAGATCCGGAAAGTCTTAAAAGCACTCCCACTCAGTCATTATAGGCTAGAATTCCAAGTCATCCTCGCGACTGAAATACTTCTCCGCGCCATCCAAGAACATTGAGTGTTCAGTAGCTTGCTTCATAAAGCGTGCTTTCGGAGGAAGCATCTTTCTCAATCTACCGAGTGATTCACGAGATATGTTTTCACAGTTACTAATGTCCAGCCAGTCTAAATGCGGCGCGAGTGATTCAAGTATGGGTAGACAGCCGTCGGTAAGCAGTCGATTCTCGTGAAGTATCAGGCGTTTTAGATTCTTCAAAGACTTGAGTACTGAAAGATCCTTATCGTGCAGTTTTGCAGAGTGTCTCAAATCGAGACTCTCGAGCTTGGTAAATTTCGACAGTATCTGCAGGTCGCTTCCTCGTATGGCTGTGTCGCCAATACATAGCACCTTCAAGTCTGGTTTCTTCGCCGCCAGGGTCTTGAGGCTGGCAACAGTGATGTTATGACAATCATTGAGGTCTAGCCTTTGAAGGCTCTTCACTTTGGCTATGTATTCCACCCCTTTGTCCGTAATCGGACCACGAGTGATTTGTAGGAATTCTAGAGATCGCTGGTTTGTAATTTCCTTGAATGCCTTGTCCGAACCACCGCTTTTGAAAAGGCAGACGGTGTCAAACTGCCCTAACCGGAAGAGTTTACTAAGGCGTTCGTCATTGATTGAAAAGTTTTCGTTTATTGTCAGTGCCTTTGTTTTTCTCGCGAGAATCTTTTCTACCATTTGGTCTGTAAATCCATCTGGCTTCTTCACGTACTCCTCAGATAGATCAGCGGCGGGCTGATCTATCCCTTTTATTGCAGACGCAGATTGATAGAGCTTCTCACATCCTGGAGTTATAGTCACCGTTCTGAACTTGAAGAGCCACCAAATCAATAGTATGACGGTGAGAACCGCGACCAGAGCTAGCGTCGTATAGAGTTTGGTAAGCTTCGCGCTGTGATGCTCGTCGGATGAATCGGTGGTTTCTGGCGACCGCGGCTTTGCTTTTTCCACAATCGGAACATTTACGAGCGCGTCTCTCATCTCGAGAACAGATTGAAACCGCGCACTCGATTCCTTTTGAAGCGCGGTGGCGACGATGGACTCCAGCTCCATTGGAAAGTCTCGTCCGGTAGTCTCTGCCAGGGTAGGAATGTCGGAGAAGATGTGCTTGTTGATCGTCTCTATTGCCGATTGCCCTGAAAACGGCACACGCCCCGTCAGGCATTCGAAGAGAACGCAGCCCATTGCATAAATGTCCGAGCGCTCATCGACCGCGCCGCCAATCGCTTGCTCCGGGCTGAGATAGTAAGGGCTGCCCACAATCTGACCTGTGTGCGTCAGATCCTGGTTTTCTCTAGTGTCCGTAAGAATCTTCGATACCCCGAAGTCGAGAACCCGGACATCGTGATTTCCGTCTTGGTCTGACACTAATATGTTCGCCGGCTTCAGATCTCGATGAACTATGCCTTTCGCGTGTGCATGTGCCATAGCTTCACACAACTGCACAATGATATCGATGGCGGTTCGAATGGATAGTCTTTTGTTTTTCGAAATGACGGTCCGCAGTGTATCGCCATCCACGTATTCCATGACCATATAAGGATGACACGAGTCAGTAGAACCGAAATCGTAGATACTAACAATTCCGGAGTGCCGCAGGTTGCTGAGCGCTTTTGCCTCTCTTTGAAATCTAACTGAGGCTGAATCACCCAATCGACCGGACGCCAACAACTTGATCGCCACTGTCCGATTGAGGACCCCATCGCGCGCCTTGTATACCCGGCCCATTCCACCAGTACCGATCAGGTCGAGCAGCGTATATCGATCGGCAAGCACCTCTGTGAGAGGAGCCACTTCTCCACTGCTTGC
>CAYTDR010000881.1:0-3833 GCA_964436185.1 uncultured Candidatus Obscuribacterales bacterium
CCCTTCCTTGATGAGTCCAGGACTTCATCAAAATCACTCTACATCCAACACAAAGCAGCACTACTTTCTGGCGATAGCGCGAGCGCGGAATCACGCCCAAGCAAATACGCCGCCTAGCAGTGCTTTGCGTACTGGATCAGATTAGAAAGGTGCGTTTATAGAGGTATGTTTTGCTGGTGCCCATCCCAGTAAGCCGGGGTGGGGCGCGATTAGTACAAGCAACGTAGTCTGTTGGCGTCGATTTACAAGGAGCGAGCAAATTGAGGAGAACAACCACCTTGAGGCGCAATTGTTCGAAATTGCTTTGTAAATCGTTCTGACCAGCAAGTATGGGTGAGGATCTACCCATCATGCCGCAGCAACCCTTGGTATTCCCAAAGAATTTTCCGCCGCTTTGACAATGCGATACCGAGTCCGCTTTACAACAGCTGTGGCTTGTCTGTGCTACTGACTTCGTCTGAACATTGCTCTCGACACACATGCAAGCCTGTCTCGGTGTTCCGTAGAACATTGCAAGAAGCACTAGCAGCATTGGAAGGAGGCGTTTCAAAGTCTCTCACGGCCTAATCACCCAAGCTCATTATACGGCTCATGGAAACCTCACTACATATTCAAGAGCCTTTGAAACAAGGACACTATCGGCCGCTTAGGAACACCACCGATATCAACATTTCGATAGCCCCCGAAACTTATGTCCAGTCAAGATCGCGAGCTTAACGCCACTTTTCGTTCTTATTGATCCCCAGACCAATTAGTGCCGTGGCAGTCTTGGCAGGCTTCGCCACGTAAACCTTCCATTCCTTCTTTGACAACCAAGGGCACGATCAGTAATGCCGACAAGGGATCTGCCCAAGTCCATCCGAAGAGCATATTCAAACCTAATCCCGACAGCGTTGTCACTGAAAGCCAAGTGCATGCAAATGTCTCCATGGCATCAGCGCGCAGCGCCCGGCTGTTGATAGCAACAGCAACCTTTAATTTGGCGCGCGCGACAAAAGGCATAACCACAACTGATACCGCTGTGAGTCCGATTCCCAGCCAACTTTTTTCCGATTCACCACCAAACCCCAGCAGTCTTCGGCCTGCATCAATGACAATGTAAAAAGCCAGCAAAAGCAGAATACTGCCAGCGATTTTAGCCGCCCACTTCTCGGCCCCCTCTGCACTTTCGATGGAGTCGTTCTTCAGTTCATGTGACAGCCGCCAACTCAGCACGCCAGCACTCGATGACTCCACGAACGAATCAATACCAAAGCTGATGAGCGCCACGGAGTTGGAAAGGACACCTGCGCTAATAGCTACCAAGCCTTCGATTACATTCCATGCAACCGTGAAGATCGTCAGTCTGAGCCCCTGCTTAATTAGAGCCCGGCGCTCACTGACAGAAGCTTGCGCGTTTTCGTCAGGATGGGCAAGGTTCTTCATTTTTTTCCTCTGCATACCTTGTGCAGTCGTAAAATCCTTTGGCAAGGTCAGCTACGAGCACATCACCAAGTTCCATGACCTGGTCAATACGCTTATCGGCTAGCTCGTAATGAACCGACTTGCCTTTCTGCTCGCGTCTAACCAATCCGCATTCGCGTAGGCAGCCAAGGTGATTAGACACGTTTGGCTGCGTTAAGCCGGTCATCTCAACAATTTCCGAGACCATCTTCGGACCTTTTCTAAGAGTTTCAAGAATTCCCAAGCGTGATGAGTCCGAGAAACCCCGGAACAGCTTGGCTTTAAGCTCTGTGGCATTGAAGTGCATATCAGGTGCTCCCGGCGGGACTATCATCATATCATTATAGGCTGATATACTACCAAAGGACGAGCTTTCTAGCCACTAAAATGCAAATTCAGTCGACAACTTTCTCGAAATTCTTGCTGTTGCTGACCGCTGTCAGTTTTCTTTCAGTTGCTTTACCGGACAATGGTCTGGCTGAAGAAAAGGAAACCGAAACTGAGAAGAAAATTGTTCTTTCTGACAGTGCTCAACGTGCAATCGGACTACAGAAGAAAACCGTTTATCCACAATCAGTTTCAATGACCATTTCCACCGTAGGAAAAGTGGAGACGATTCCAACGCGGGAATTTGTACAGCACGCACCACTTTCTGGGCGAGTGACGCACGTGCTCGTCAAACTTGGCGATAAGGTTTCTGCGGGACAAACACTTGCCCGGCTTAACAGCCCCGAAATAAACATTCTCGCGTCAGAGACATTGCAGACAAAATCCCAGATCGAGGCAGAAATCAAACGCAGTCGTGCTGAACTCGATTCCGAGATTAGCCAGGCCGTAGCACAGGTTGAACTTGCACAAGCCAACTATAACCGCGATAAACAACTCTATGAAGAACAGATAACTGCTCAGAAAACGATGCAGACATCGCAGGCCGAATTGAAAGTCGCACAGAGTCGATTACAGATGGCGAAAGGCAAAAAAGAGGCTGTCCGGGAAGGCTTAACAACCAAGCTGAAGGTATCCTCCGATTCACTGGTACGCCGACTGCAACAACTTGGTGCAACAAAGGCGACTGTTCAGAAAATGCTCAACGAAAAGCGCGCATTTATTGACGTGCCATTAGTCAGTGCCAGAGATGGAATCGTCACTAAAATCGATGCAAGCCCTGGACAGAGTGTAGAGCCAGCCGTCCCTCTATTCGTTATCTCCGATCTGCGACAGGTTTGGGCAACGGCTAACGTCTACGAGAACGATATGTCTGCTGTGCATATTGGAGAAACTGTCGAACTTGCAGTCGCAGCTTATCCTCAACGACATTTCAAGGGTATTGTTAGTTTTGTCTCTTCAACAGTTGACGCACAAACAAGAACCCTTCCTGTACGGGTCGAGATCGATAATTCCGACTTGTCCCTGAAACCAGGAATGTTTGCAACGCTCAATATTTTTACGTCCGCGACCCGGAAAGCCCTTTTGGTTCCACGCAATGCCGTTGTCCAAGATGGAGACAAACAGACCGTGTTCATCGTAGAGGAGCACGGTTACCGACCTGTAACAGTTCAAATCGGCAAAGGTTTTGGAAACGATGTTGAAATTGCCGCTGGATTGACTTCGGGCCAACAAGTAGTAGTGAAAGGCGCCTTCCAGCTTGATGCTGAGCGTCTGAAGTTACATGGACAAACTGACCTTTTCACACATCCAAGTGAAGAGGGCGAAGAGCACGAGGGTGAGCAATCAACAGCAGGAAGTACCACACAGTCTCAAACTCTTACACTGGTGAGCATCGCGTTTCTGCTCGGCATCGCTCTAACGACTCTCTTCTTTGCCTTCGGTCGACATCGCCAACCCTCTGCGAAACACGCTTCCAATGAGTCATCGGTAGAACACGACCAGGCGTCAACTCATGCTGAATAGCTTCATAAGCTGGTCTATTCACAACCGCTTCCTGGTAATTGTACTTTCGCTAGTGTGGGCCGCTGCCGGAGTCTATCTCTCATTCAAAACCAATGTGGATGTCTTTCCTGACTTTGCGCCACCACAAGTTGTCCTGCAAATCGAGGCACCAGGGATGGTGCCTGAAGAAGTGGAGGCGCTTGTGACACTTCCCGTCGAGGCGCAGTTAAATGGCATGCCGGGCTTGAGACAAATTAGATCAAACTCGGGAGTCGGCGTAGTTTCAATAATCGCTGTATTCGATTTCGACACAGATCTATACCGGGCCAGGCAATTAGTGGCAGAGCGCTTACAGATTGTCGCGGCGAGATTACCAAAAGGCGTCGGGCCTCCGCGACTCTTTCCGGCGATGCCTGCAATCGGAGATGTTTTGAAAATAGCCTTTGTCCCAGAGGCAACATCGCTCAGGGATTTACGCGCATTGGCCGACTGGGAAATTA
>CAYTDR010000882.1:0-3827 GCA_964436185.1 uncultured Candidatus Obscuribacterales bacterium
CCGAGCCGAAAGTTGGTTGGCTGCAGTGTCATTCAAGGAATCTTGCTTAGCCTTTTGAACTTCGGCACCGAATCCATCTTCACTCAATTTGCGAAAGATTCGCTCGATGGTTGCTTTCGTTTCCTCAGAGCGAGGCGGCATTATTTCACCGGGCAATGTGCCGGGCCAGGGTTTGCTCTCCTGAACCTTCTCGGCAAGGACCTTCAGCGAAGCACTTAGATCCTTTCGGGCACGTTCGCGTTCTGCCTCGGGTAGTTGGGCCGACTTTATTCGAACAGTGCTTTCATCGATGGTAATCGTGGCATCGATCAACTGCACCTGAATGAAACGAGTTCGAGCGACTTCTCCCGGCATCTTCGACAGTTGATCCAGAGCCGCCTTGCGACCTATCGGATCTTTAGCCATGAGATATTCAGCGGCAATTTTGTCTTCCTGTCGCAGTGGTGCTAATCCAATTTGGTCGACGATCAACTTAGCCAGCTCGGGAGCGAGTTTGTGGACCTTATCCAGCGAGGACTCAGTTTTTTCGCTGCCACTAGGATTGGTGCCCTGCTCGTTCGATTTTGTTCGGTCGACTTGCCCAGTCGCAGATTGCTCGTTTACGGGCAGCCTGTTCTGCTTCAGTGGCTCGCTATTTTCGCTGGGAGTGGAACCCGGAGGCGACCAGACCTCCTGCACAAACGCGTTTATCGCGTCTTGCGCTGAAGTTGTTTGATCTGAGCGGTCAGAAGAGATATGCGAAAACAAGTCGTCATACATAGTTTGCCCGCCTGTTGATTTCAATCGAAACGATTGCTCGCCAATGGTTGGCGATCGGTGCTAGTTTGCGCCGTTCAGCATGTGTCTTATCGGAGAGATTTCGATATTGCACCGACTATGATCGTGGGCAATTGTTGCAAGATTACAAAGTCTGGGGGCAGCAAGATAAAATCAATGCGGGCGAGAACTGTTTGTCGTTTCCGGAGGAATGGAGTTAGTCGCGCTTAATCTCCATTCCGAATGTTCTTGCGTAAATTGTGTTCGATTGCTTCTCAGTACTGACTTAGCCGGGATCTGGTGGCGTTGAAAGTCTACCGACCTTGTAATCTGGACGGAGTGAGTTTATGGATGAAAAGGCGCAAACTGCAACGCTGCGGCTTCTTTTAGCGGACGCATGGGACAGTTTTGCGGGACTTCGGTTTATTCTGTCGGAGCCGTCGCAGTGTTGTCCGGGCGAAGAGTTGACGGGTTCATTACTTTTATACCGTCAGGTAAGGCGAACTTGGGGAGCTCGGTAGTGGAAAACTTTTGCAGAGTTTGTGTGAACGTCGTGTTGCCGTCCGGTCCCTTCCTATTAAACTCGACGAGAAAGCCGATGTCGTCGCCGAACCATTTCTCCATAACATCGCCCTTCGCATCGGTCTTCGTGTAACCATGACATGGACGTCCGCCAATTAACTTAGGCTGAGCGATGGCAGTCCAGGTAGTGTCTTTGATCGCATCGTCTTTGAAATATTCGACGGCACCTTCTTTGTACTTGAGCTTCATCGCCAAGACTGGTGCCGATCCTGCGGTCGTCGGCATCGTGTATTGTGTTTTGTCTGCGAAATCGATTAAGTAAAAGTTCGTTCCGACCCCGAGGCTGCTTTCCTTCCAACCGTGCCCTTTGCCGTCGGAAGCGATGCGAAATAGGAAACTTCCCATCCCGGCGATGTCGTTTGAGAACGTGGCATCGAAGGTCTTTTGTTGCCATGCCTCGGCAGCGTTTCCTGCGGGCACCGACAGCATCAATGCGCAAATCGATACGCATACTCTCACGATCTTCGAATGTTTCATCTTTACTCCAGCCAAGCTAAACGCTGACATATTGTACTATTTTCCTTGGCGGTGTCCCGCACCCCCCTGTGTGACCGAAGTTCGCTGTCATGCCTTGAGAGAATCTCTATTCCTGCGATCGATTGCTGAAATATTCGACTGAGTCTCGCGTACTTGCGCAACTTCATTCGCTCATCTCAGCGGATGCCAACACGAACGAGAATTACGTTTCGACTACAGGGTCATATTCTTCGCTGCTCATACCGAACGTCCATGCCACCGCCTCCCGCGCTGTTTTCGTTCCTGGTCGCACATTGAGGAAGTACGTTTTGAAATGTCCGTCTTCTTCGGCTGTGCAGTTTACAACCTTAACTATCGCGATCTCTTCGTACGCGTTTAGCTTCTTGCGATACAGCACTCCGAACCGTTCGTCACTGTCTATGACCTCGGCCCCGCTGTCGTTCAGATATCGTTCCTCTCCATAGCGCTCGATCATTACACTGCGTATCTCAGCATTGAACTCTTTGTTTATGTCGTCGACTGTAAACA
This sequence comes from uncultured Candidatus Obscuribacterales bacterium, assembly GCA_964436185.1. GTDB lineage: Bacteria > Cyanobacteriota > Vampirovibrionia > Obscuribacterales > Obscuribacteraceae > CAYTDR01. The sequence continues at coordinate 2,344 of CAYTDR010000882.1, forward strand.
GATGCGGATTGAGAACAATGTCCGGATTGCTGATCGTCATGCCTCGCAATGAATAGCATCCCCATCCGTCACCATATTCGATGCTTCTGTCCGAACTGCTATGCAACCGACCCGCCTGATCTCTGTTTATCGCGCCAGGCCGCTCGACGACGATGACCACATTGTCGAACGCCACGAATCCACCGCAGTTCTCTAAGATCTGCTCGAGACCATCTTCAGGCGCCAGGAGAGCACCGATTGACTTAAGCAACTGACGGATTCCGACCATCCGTAATCGTTGGCGATCGAGCAGTCTATCAATGAAGGTGTTCGCGGTGGTGGGAGCGAAGGGCGATGATTCGATCGAGCCACCCATATAAGTGCTGCCGAGAGCTTCGGTGAGAATATTCTGAGCCACCAATGCTTCATTGGGCAGCGGCGAATATGATCGTGTCGATATGATATCCCATAGGTCGCGAGAGCGAGATGGCGGGTGATTAACCATGTGGGTGCCGCAGACTAAAAATGGTTCCGGCACGTACTCCGGAGCTGGTAAGCGTCCCTGCATTCCGAACTCCCAATTACTTCTGCCGTATTTGTCTTCGATTTTCGGAAAAAGGTCGATGAGTGACTGCCATTTCTTCACGTAGGCTGCTACAGGAAAGAATTCATCGTGGTCCTTTTGTGATTTGTTTTTCCCGCTCGAGAGTAATCCTGCTGCCACTACTGCTAATCTCGGGTTTTCAAACCATACTACCACCGGCGATACCGAAGAGCCGGCAGCCTGAAATAGTTTTGCTATCGATTCTTCCACCAGATCCCTATCAGCAGGCTTGGTCTCTCGCATCTGAATATGCCATCTGGTTCCGACTGAATCAGACAGTGCAAGTAACTCGTCGGGCTGGTGATGGCGAGACGCTCTTTCAAGAAGCGCTCGAGCAAAGGCTCTTTCTATGCTCGTCGTTTTGTTCTTGCTGGGAACAAAGAGACTATGTCCCGTTTCCCAGCGCTCGTCTTGCAGTGAGTTCCAAACTAGCTCCATGTAGTCGTCCGAATTCGGACATAGAAGCATCAATTGCATTGCTGCAACTGCGCGGAGGTGCGGATTCTCGAGCTGGAGATATTGCTTGAGCAGCGAAACCAGCTCCGATTGTGTCGATACAAGCAGCGGAAGCCGCTTCAGTGCGTACAGACCGGCTCGTGTCGATTCGCCCTTCGAGATTATGTGCAACAGAAACTGTTTTATAAGATTGGGTTCTGCTGCCGACTTAGTTTCTAACTCCTGCTCTTTTCCGAAAATCGGCATATGAGGTCGCTCAAGAGCTTGGACTACAGCCAGGTCTAACCCATCGCTTTCCACTTCGGTCAAAAAATGATATGCGTGCTCCTGGAATGATTCATCTTCGCTGAGGATCGTTCGAAGGATGAGGTCGTGATGCTCTTCAGGGTTTTTATGGAACGCAACGGCATAGTTGAGAGCCAGTGCCGGAGCGAGGAAGGCGGCT
>CAYTDR010000883.1:0-3816 GCA_964436185.1 uncultured Candidatus Obscuribacterales bacterium
GGAAGCGGTCGCAAGCCGTTTATCCAGCAAGTTTACAGCACGTTTGTAGTTGCCCGCCACATGCTGAGTGAGGGCTGAGGCGACAAGAATCTCCGGCTCGTTCTTTTCCAGATCATATGCTTTTTTCAAGGCATCGAGAGCTTCCTCATACTTTCCGGTAATGCCCAGCGAGACACCAAGAAGATAATGTGGCAACGGATCTGTAGGATCTTTGATGATAGCTTTGTTGAGGAGCACGATGGCCTGGTCGATGCTCGCGCCCTTTCCCTTGACCGGTTTGCTTCCCTTTTTCGTTTGATGTTGTTTCACCAAAAGGTTGAGGGCTGCGGAACTAAGCTTCTGCGATGCTTCTCTCTCTTCGTGCTGCCAGTATTCGGACTGAGCGAAAACGCTCGCTGAGCTGCTCGAGAGCACGAGCCACGAAGCCAGAAGCACGGCGGCTGACTTGGATCGGATGTTTGAGGCAGGGGAAATTGTTTTTCTTGGGACCCTGAGTTCAGTTGAGTGTTTGATGTTGATCACCGATGTGAAGTAATCCTGCTTTGGGAGGTACGGATTGCTTGCGATCCTGATTGAACCCGTTGCGACCGATAGAGAATCGTTCCATTGTGATTATGATATCAGGGGCTTGGTTTTGATGTCTGGTGAGGAGGGTCAGGGCCAGCTCTCGACTGACATTGCGAAGTCTAATGATTATCACCCTGTTTTTGTTTTGAACTTATCGGTCACTGATTGCTGCGGCAAAAAACTAACAGAACCTTCCTCTCGATGCTGACCGAGACGCTGCCAGCCTCGCCCTCTCGCGAATAACAGCAGTAGCTGATAGTAGTGTCAGTCGAGTATATGTGCGCACTTGTGGTAAGAGGATCGTAAGTCAGGGGGAAGGATTCTCGTTGTTCAGCCAGATTGCAAAAAACAGCATCATCTCCGTTGTGGCAAGCATTTTTGTCGGAACCTCGAATATGGCATTGGCACAGCAGGCTGATGAGCGGGCACGCGCGAGGGCACTTAACGTGGAAGCGATTAGTCTGCAGTCCAGAGGAAAGCTAAATGAGGCCGCTGAGAAGTACAGGCAAGCGATCGCGCTTTTTCCACAGGGCGGTGCTTATCACAACAATCTGGCGGTCCTTCTAAAAGATTTGAACAGTCTCGACGAGGCGGAAAAAGAGGCTAGAATTGCCTTGAGATTGAAGCCCGATCGAGCCGATTACTTCTTCAACCTCGGTTTGATCCTGCAACTTTCCAAGAAGAACGAAGAAGCAGAAAAGTGTTTTAAAGAGGCGCTTGTCGGAAACGCCAGCGATACGGAGTCAAGATACAGGCTGGCTCAAGTATTGACGCAAAGACAAGCGTTGGCGGATGCGGAATCACAGTTAAAGCTTGCTTTGCTTCTGTCACCCGATGTGGTGAAATATCATCAGCTTCTGGCAGATATTCTGATGCAAAAAGGTCAGGGAGCAGATGCCTTGTACGAATATAAGAAGGTCATGCAACTGAGCCCGGAAGGGGATGCAGGAGAAGAGGTAATGCAGAGGATAGAGTTTCTTCAAAAGGAGCTTGGTACGCGGTGATTGTGATATAGATGTCCGACATTCATCCAAATCAATATGAAGATCGTCAGGAAGCATTGAGACTTCTTTCGACCCAACGTCGTCTTGTGATTACCAGTTTGGTTTTGGTGATCGCCTATCTGGCTGTCATTGTCGCGCAACTGTTCTCGGACATCCTTCGGATTCTGGCAATCTCAGTTTTCGTCTGTTACATGGTGATAGAGCTCGTCGACTTGCTCGAAAGACCGTTGAGGTCACGTGCCAACGCCGTGCTCGCAGTGTACGGCGTCGGTGGAGTGGTCGTGGTTCTTGGTTTGGTTCTATTGATACCAGCAGTAGTGCAACAGGTCACCGCTCTGGTTAAATCGTTTTTCGACCAGATGCCGACATTCGGTCAGTGGGCGGGAAAGATGCTCTCTCCGCTCGAGAATAGGCTGCACATACTTTCATTCGATATCAAACCGTCGGAGATATTGATGAAGGCTGCGTCATCCCTTCCTCAACCGGATGGTCCGCTGCTCTTCTCCCAGGTTAGCGGAGTGGCGGTAGGAACCATGACGTGGCTGTTCTATGGACTTAGCGTTCTGATCCTGACGTTCTACTTCTTGCTTGACGGACCGCGAATGGCCTATGGAATTGTTCATATGTTTCCCAAAAGAAAGCATGAGGATCTGAGCCTTTTCGTCTCGGAAGCGCATACAAGTTTGCGCGCATTTTTTAGAGGACAGATTGTGCTCGGGTTCTTGTTCGGTGCTGTCATGACCATAGTCTACTGGTCCATGGGTGTTTACTATGCACTTGCACTTGGTGTCATACTCGGTTTATGGGAGATCGTACCGGTCATCGGTCCCATTCTCGGATTCTTGCCGGCGGCTTTAGTTGTTTTGTTGCAAGATACAGTGCCGGAGATCTATCCCGGCGGAAGATGGACGCTCTTATTGGCACTAGTTATCGTTTTTCACTCATTCCAGTGGGTGAAAGATAACGTAATTGCTCCTCGATATATTGGCGATGTTATCGGTTTGCATCCAGTGCTTATCTTTATTGCCATTATGATTGGTGGCCGTGTGGACGGCATGCTGGGAATAATCGTGTCGCTTCCTGTCGCATGTGTTATCAATGTCACTGTGCGGCATTGGGTTAGATCTAGAAATCAGCGAGAGGCCGCCATGATAGTCACACCAGCAACTGACCCGTCCATCTCCGGCTCAATCATCCATCCCGAGGATATTGTCGACGATTCGGCAGACAACGCTGAAGAAAAGGACTTATGATAGTTAAGATACAAGAATGTGAATTTCTCGGAGAATGCCAGAAGCTGCAAAGATCCCGTCTCGATACGAAGTCCTGTCCGAATTAGGCTCAGGCGGAATGGGCGCCGTTTACAAGGTACGTGATAGGAACCTCGACGCCGTCTTTGCCCTCAAGCTGCTAAAATTTCCTAATTTCAGAAAGGAACAAGCCCTCCGTTTTCAAAAGGAGGCGCAGGCATCGGGTGCACTCCGGCACAAGAACATCGTTTCTATCGTAGATTTTGGCATCTCTAACGAGCAAGTACCGTATATGGTGCTCGAATTCGTTGAAGGACAGACGCTGAAGGAACTGCTTACAGAGTCAGGTCCGCTTCCTCTTGAACAGGCACTACCGATATTCGAGCAGATTGCTCTTGCACTGGCATATGCTCACGACAAAGGAGTTGTGCACCGTGATCTTAAGAGCAGTAACATTCTCATTACTAGCTCAGATCAGGGCGGTCTGATTGCGAAAATCTTCGATTTCGGCATTGCTAAAATTATGACTGCCGACAAAAAGGCAACTTTCACTCCACGTAACACCATTATCGGCACGCCTGCTTACATGAGTCCTGAGCAGTCGAGCGGAGCGCGTTCGGACGGACGATCAGACAGATATTCGTTTGGTTGTGTCATGATTGAGACGTTGACCGGTACGGTACCATTCGTGCGCAATACGGCATTGGAGCTTGTTAAAGCGCATGCAAATCAATCTCCTCCGCGTCTTTCGGAAATGCTCGGTTCGTCACTGCCAGATGGTATAGAAGAAATTGTCGATACTTGTTTGAGAAAGAACAAGGAAGACAGGTATGCATCTGCCCGCATCTTGTATGAAAAGCTTCAAGGAGTAGATGGTGGGCATAATGAGTCAGAATCAGTCCCCGAGCCATCGAGTCAATCTGCAACAACGTCAGTAGATATGTTTGGCAATCGAGAACCGAAGAACATCCGTTACATGATAGCGTCAGGCGGGA
>CAYTDR010000884.1:0-1651 GCA_964436185.1 uncultured Candidatus Obscuribacterales bacterium
CATACGCACGTATGGCGCAAATATTCCACAAACACAACAGTTTTCTTTCTGCCCGGTGTTGGGATATAGAACTGAAACAGTCTCCACCTGTGGTGCTATGCCACCTATCCTATTTAAAACATCCCTGCTATATTGACTAAACGGAGTATCAATGAAGGGAAGCCTCAGACGGTCAACTGGAGGATCGGAATTTGGAAATTCTCCACACCGCGCAAGGCGTAGAAATTCTCATGGTATTACTGCTGGTGACATCAGTTGTTGGTCTTGCAACCAAGTGGGTGAGACTGCCATACTCCATCGTTCTCGTAATAGTTGGACTGTTGATCGGTTCGAGTCAGCTCTTTCCTAGAATCGAGATGACACCGGATTTGATATTGCTCGCATGTCTGCCCGCGCTCATATTTGAGGCCTCTTGGAACATCAGATGGACAGATCTAAAGAAAAGCCTGATACCGATAGTAGTACTGGCGTCGGTCGGTGTAGTGATCTCCATGTTCGTGACTGGATGGTTCATGCACGATCTGGCGGCGCTACCCTGGAACGTAGCTCTTCTGTTTGGTGCACTGACAGCTGCCACCGATCCTATTTCTGTTCTTGCGCTTTTTCGCAAACTAGGACTGGATAAGCGTCTGAATTTGATCCTGGAAGCGGAGAGTCTGTTCAACGATAGAACAGCCGTCGTGCTGTTCAAAATGGTTTTACTTATGACCATCGCTGGAACAGTAACGCCACCGCTCACATGCTTTATCGAATTCCTACGAGTAATCATCGTAGGAGCTCTGGTCGGTTTTAGTGCCGGCTATGTAGCATCTCGAATTACCCGCTTTTTCGACGATCATCTGCTGGAGATTACACTCACGACTATCGTCGCATATGGTTCTTATTTGGTGGCAGATGAGTTTGATTCGTCTGCCGTTATCGCAGTAGTAGTGGCCGGAATCGTGTTAGGCAACTACGGCAGCAGAACCGGCATGTCTGCAAGCACGCGGCTGGCGGTCAACTCATTCTGGGAGTATGCCGCGTTCGCTGTAAATTCCATCGTATTTCTGCTGATCGGACTTCAGATCAACCTCGGACTGTTCAAGCAGCATGCATTCGAACTTGGTATCGCCATTGGTGCCATTCTTTTCGCCCGCATCGTCGTGGTCTACTGCCTGTGCCCATTTTTGTCGACGAAGCGTCAATCGATTCCTTGGAACTGGCGTCATTTGCTATTCTGGGGAGCGCTTCGTGGCTCACTTTCCATGGCACTAGCCCTTTCCATTCCGACCAATTTTCCCATGAGAGAAAAAATTATCGTTCTCACATTTGGGGTAGTGCTATTTACTCTCATCGTTTCTGGTCTGACAATCGATCCGTTGGTTCGCGCAATGGGGATGCTGACAGGTGACAAACGCCTGAAGGATTTTCAGCGGCTGCGGAGCGAACTGTATGCAGAAGGTGAGGCGCTAGAATCACTAGAGACCCTTCTGCGTTCGGGCACGATCGCCAAGAGTGTTTATACAAAGCTGCGTGACGAGATGCTATTGAAGCAACAGGCTCTCAATGAGAAGCTGGAGGACCTCCATCTAGCTCATTCGTTCATTGAAGAGATCCAACTCACAGAGGCACGTAAGCATATTCTTGAGAGCAAAAAGATCTCATATCAGCA
>CAYTDR010000884.1:1661-3813 GCA_964436185.1 uncultured Candidatus Obscuribacterales bacterium
GCGAGGTGATCCTAGTGTCATCGATCCATTGCTTCTAGAGATTGACAGTGAGCTGGATCGAATTATCAGAGCCGAGGAAGAGTATGAGCATGAAGTGATAGTAGATCATGCGCTTGACTTTGAATCTGAACCTGCTCTTGATCCTGGTCCTAAAGATTCGCCAAAGCTGGAGATGACAGGATCGATTGATGAAGAGAACAAGGCTTTGATTGACAATCTCGGAAGGGAAGGCCTGGGACAAGAGCAAAGTCTTTGCAGCCCGAAACCTGGAACTCAACAGCAAGAAGAGAACTTCCGACCTCCGGAAGAAAGTGGAGAAAGTGCGGCCAAAGCTTGAGATGATTTGGTGAGAATTCACTCTTGCCATACTACGCATTGAGTCCCGTGGCAGATCGCCAAGGAATCATCCAATGCGCAAAAACTGATCTCGAGTCAAGGCAGGGACCTCCCCCCGACGTCTTTTTATGTATGGAAGAAGACCAGCGCAATTTCTTCCACGACCTCTGAATCGAGTTCTGGACAAGTTCTTTGGTTAGCCGTCAAGAAGACTGTCCTTTCAAACATCCTTCCCTCTGCGGCGCCACATTTCTAATCTAATCCCGGACAGTTATAGTCTCCGGTTGCTGTCAAGACACTTTCCATAAACAACTGACTTTTTCGACAACAACAAGCCATATTCGCCTCTGAACTCGATTGTTGCGAGTTAGGCGTAGAATTTCGGGCTCGATGTTTTGATCTTGCGTCAGCGACGTCCATTCACGGTGCCACACACAATATTGACGCGGGCACGGTTTTCCCCATTGTTGACCGCTTGACCTCTCCATAGAATATGGTGATAACACTCGTGGAGGCAACATGGCGGATGGAATTGAGCTACCGACAATCGGTCGGGACGCTCTCGCTAATAATGGCAATCCGGGCGGACGAAACAGACTTCTCGACGACGCCCTACTTGCTCACACACCGGGCGTGCGGACAGACACGTTTAGCAATGTCGTTTCTGATGGCGTGCGAGCCACAGTCCATTCGGCTTTACAATCTCCTGTTACTGGTGCATCTCAGATTGTCGATCGTCTAGCCGGCACTCACCTGGAGCAATCGACAAGACTCATAGACGCGCCAGAACAAGCAGAATTCGGTTCTTGGAGATGGCATTCTCAACAGGTTGGCTCAGCGGCCGGAATGGTCGTCCCATTTATAGTGGTTGCCAGAGGGAATCGTGCAGCGTTTGGCCGGTTCCAAGTCGCCCGTGCAGGAAGCGCGATGGCCGCCGAAGGCGCATCGCTGTTCACGGCCTCCAAAGGATTGGCAATAACCGAGCAAGCAGTAAACGGATTTATATTTGATGCTGTTCTCAGACCGTCCGATTCACAATCCGGCACTTTCTGGCGTGATCGCACCGCTCATGGTGCTGTTGGAGCACTCACTTTCGGCACATTGACCGCATCATCACTCGGTCTCCGGCACGCCATAAACATTCCTCAGAGCGCTACGGGTCTGCGAAATTTCCTCACCAGAGATGTTGGAACAGGCGTGATGTCCGGTCTTCCAGCCGGCTATATTTCCGCCCAGGGTACTGCACTGGTAGACAAAGGCCGCTTCGCCACCAGGCGAGAAGCAGCAGAAGGAATGTACACCATGGCGTTGATTGGTGGCTCACTGTCTGCTCTTCACGTCATACCAGGAGAAAGAGGCAATCTAGCTGAACGTGTCGCAAGAGGTGAAACAGCTCCAGGTGGACGAACAGGACTGGGTGCGCTGTCAAGTCGCTTGGCCGTAAAAGACGCTAATATAGAAGCGACGGTCCGCACAGATGGCGAATCAGGAGCGGCAAACGTTCTCGCCTCCATGCGCAGACCAGGCGAAAACAGAACGAGCAGAATGGGTGCTGTCGATCTGACCGCAGGCTTCGATCCGGCATTCGATCCATTAAGACCGCCTACAGGGCGTAGACCGCTTCTCGAAACTGAAAGTGCGCCCGCCGCAGAAGCTGGGCGAACAACTCCTGTCGCTGATGGCGGACCCCGAATCGAGACTCCGCCAGCAACAGATGGCACCGGAACTGCTCGCACTGAGCCAGCCACAGATGGCACCGGAACTGCTCGCACTGAGCCAGCCACAGATGGCACCGGAACGGCTCGCACCGAGCCAG
>CAYTDR010000885.1:0-2880 GCA_964436185.1 uncultured Candidatus Obscuribacterales bacterium
CGCTCGTGGTATCTCAATCATTGTGCCGAATTTGTATTCGATGTTAGTTCCGGTTTCCTTCATGACTCTTTCGGCGACCGAAACAAGTTGCTTTCGTACCAATTTTAGTTCGTTGACATGACCGATCAACGGAATCATAATCTCAGGCAGAACCTCGACCCCTTCTTTCGATACGGCCGTAGCTGCTTCGAATATCGCTCTCACTTGCATCTCGTTGATTTCTGGATTGAGCAAACCCAAACGGCAACCACGCAATCCCATCATGGGGTTCGATTCGTGCAGCTGATTAACTTTCTTCAGCAACGCTTCTTTTTTTCTCAGTTCGACACCTGTTTCACCCTTTGCTTTGCGGGTTGCGATGTCTTCGATTAGGGATTCGAGCTTGGGCAGGAACTCATGGAGCGGGGGGTCGAGGAGCCGCACAGTGACAGGTAGACCATCCATTGCCCGGAAGATACCGATGAAGTCCTGTCTCTGCATGGGCAGTAGTTTTGCCAGGGCCGATCTTCTGTCCTGCTGCGTTCCAGCCATGATCATTTCCTGAACTATAGGCAGCCTCTCGGAGCTCATGAACATGTGTTCCGTTCGGCATAAGCCAATTCCCTGCGCACCGAATTCGCGGGCGGTCTTGGCATCCTCCGGAGTGTCGGCATTTGTCCTAATTGCTAGTTTTCGTCGCTCATCAGCCCAGGTGAGAAGCGTCTGAAATTCCGGCAGCAGGTCCGGCTCCTGTGTGGCAATCGCACCTGAGAAGATTTCCCCAGTCGAGCCATCTATCGAAATGATCTCCCCCTCTTTGTAGACTTTGCCGCCAGCAAAGAACTCTTTCTTTTCATAATCGACTTTAATAGCTTCGCAGCCGGCGACACATGGTTTTCCCATTCCTCTAGCGACGACGGCTGCATGGCTGGTCATGCCACCACGACTGGTTACCACTCCTTGCGATGGGACGATCCCGTGAATGTCATCAGGGCATGTCTCCACGCGAACCAGAATCACTTTCTCGCCCTTTGTCGCGAGGAACTCAGCCTCGCCCGGATCAAACGAAATTTTGCCAATGGCTGCACCGGGTGACGCGTTGAGTCCCGTTGCAATCAGCCGGTTTTCGGACTTCGCTTTGCGTTTTTCTTCGGTTTTGAAGCTAGGCAGGAGCAGCTGATTTAACTGCGTGGGCTCTACTCTGGCCAGGGCTGCATCTCTATTTATAATCCCCTCTAAACAGAGATCGACAGCCACCTTCACTGCAGCCGCTGCTGTTCGTTTACCGGTTCTCGTTTGGAGAATATACAACTTGCCCTGTTCGACCGTGAACTCTATATCTTGCATATCGCGGTAATGGTGCTCGAGTTTAGAGACCGTTGCAAGAAGTTCTGCATGCACAGACTTCATCTCACTTTCCATCTCGGTAATTCTTTTCGGTGTGCGCACTCCAGCGACCACATCCTCACCCTGAGCATTGACTAGATACTCACCATAAAGTAACCGTTCGCCTGTGCTAGGATTTCTCGTAAAACAGACGCCGGTTGCCGAGCTGTCATCGAAATTGCCGAATACCATGGATTGAACGTTGACCGCCGTGCCGAGATCATGATCGATCTTGTGGAGGTTTCTGTAGTATATCGCTCGCCGGTTATTCCACGATTTGAAGACTGCCTCTATGGCTCCGAAAAGCTGCTGGTCGACCTCTTGCGGAAATGGCTGTTTTGCCTCCTTTTCCACGATCGATTTGTATTTTGTGGTCAAAGTCTGTAACTGCTCTGCCGACAAATCAGAATCGCCTTTGATACCACTTGCCTTTTTTAGGTCCTCGAGTTCATCTTCGAAAAGACCCTTGTCGACACCAAGGACGACACCGCTATACATTTGGATAAATCTTCTATAGCTGTCCCAGGCAAAGCGAGAATTGCCGGTTTGTCTCGCGAGAACTTCTACTGTTTTATCAGTTAGCCCGAGATTGAGAATCGTGTCCATCATTCCAGGCATTGAAAACTTGGCACCAGAACGGACCGAGAGAAGAAGTGGCCGCTCAAGGTCACCCAGTTTCTTGCCCAACTCACTTTCAATCTTAGCTAACTCTGTCTGGACTTCGCTAAGTAGTCCTTCTGGCATTTTGCCTGTTTTACTATACTCTCGACAACAGGTAGTCAGAATTGTCAGACCAGGTGGCACGCTCACACCTGACGATGTCATCTCCGCCAGCCCTGTACCCTTTCCTCCGAGCAGCGCCCGCATTGTCTCCCTGTCTCCGTCAAGTGTCTTGAAAGCATCGGAGAAAAGGAACACCCTTTTCGACCCAACCTTACTGTCGGTTCTGGAAGTCTCGGTAGTGCTAAGCATTGCGGCTTTCTCCATATTAGGTTCGAGTACAACGAAAAAGAGCTGTAATGACCAAGCGTCGCCGGATCACTGCCTGAGGTGTAAATAAATTTCGCTTGAAATCTCCTCGATTGCTTTGGAAGAGACATCGATAACATGACAATTCAGTTCACGGAAGAGCTTTTTAGCATAGCGAATTTCTTGTAAAATTCGCTCCTCATCAGCATAGTCGTTGTCACTCGGCATGCCCAGAACCTGCGCCCTCTTTGTTCGGATTTCTTGGAGCAAGTACGGATCCAGGTGCAGACCGATGATTTTTCTGGGTGAAAGTTGATAAAGTGCAAGCGGGAGATCTACACCGAACACTACTGGCACGTTTGCCGCTTTCATGCCGTAGTGATGAGCGAGATACATGCTGTTAGGGGTCTTGCTGGTTCGTGAGACGCCTACCAGAACTACGTCCGCTTGGAGGACACCCTCAGGATTTTTGCCGTCGTCGAACCGAATGGCAAAATCCACCGCTTCAATTCGTCTGAAATAAGTTTCGTCCAGTAGATGCAACCG
>CAYTDR010000885.1:2890-3813 GCA_964436185.1 uncultured Candidatus Obscuribacterales bacterium
CTTTGCTGCTTCAGCCTCAAGCAGGTCTCTATATTCCGGAAGGACGAGCGTATAGGCAATCACTGCCCGATCCAAGGCAATTTCGCGCACCAGACCGGGTATTTGCTGAATGTTCTTGACTTGCGGCAGTCGGTAGATGGACGCTCTTCCTGGTGGAAATTGCACAACAGCAGCGCGTGCTACTGCCTCTGCCGTCTCCCCGCTGGAGTCAGAGAGAGTGAATATAATTAGCTCTCGGGTGTCTTCTCCCACAAACTCCTCAATTCTAAGCTCGATTCTTAAGGACTTGCCGTCTGAAGGGACAGCAAAGAATCCCTCTACTGTAATCAAAAAGCAGTTCGTCTTTGAAAAAAGTCCTACATATCTTTAGGAAGAAGATGGGCGGGATTTCTTCCTAGCGATCTTGAGCTAATCGAGAAACGGTTTTCATAGGTCAAAGTGAGTAAGAGAATGAGCCGGGGGCTCATTCTCTTACTCACGACCGCTGATTAAACCGTGTCGATACTGAGTTTTCAAACCTCTCCGTGCCCGGTCTGCTTCAGTTGGGGCTTTCGCCAAAGTGGCCGATTTAGATCTCCATAGGGTTGGAGCCGAGGAGATGTTTCTTCAGGCATAGTGCGGTGTCTTTTCAAATACTCAATGAAGGCTCGGATTTGATGAGACTTCTCGATCAATTCTTGTAGACCTTCTTTTCCCTCAAACTTGTCGAACAGGTTCTGCGGTTGCTCCTCGTTGGCGCGGGCAGCGACATCACCGTTGTTCAGCCCCTCCGGAATTGGCTCGGGTAATTTTTCGTATTCCTTGTGCGGAGACTCGTGTGTGCCTGAATGCGCTGGAATTAAGTCATTCTCCAGGGCACCAGCTTTAGAAATCAGCTTCAATTCGCCATCTATTCTTTGGTAAACCTTGGAATCCAAAACGGC
>CAYTDR010000886.1:0-3804 GCA_964436185.1 uncultured Candidatus Obscuribacterales bacterium
GCGCGCTCACGTACAATGTCGTCCTTCGCGCTCAAAAATACATTAAGCCATGCCAATGCTTCCTTTACCACTGGCGGGACGCGAGTTGAAAGGATGTATGACTGCCTCTCAAGCCAATCCGGTGCACAGGGGTATTTTGAGGCCATTTTGTAGTACCTGGCCGCTTCGAGTTCGTTATTAGCAAAGAGAAATTGATTAGTACCAGCGATGAACGGAAGGTACCAGTTGTTTCGTTCCGACCTGACACCGCGCTCCAAGATTTCGGCAGCTCTCATTGGTTGCTTCTGATCACCACCGACGGTGAAGGCCGTAAACCAATAGGCAGCAACAAAATGGTTATCCAGAGAGGTTATCAAATCCAGATAAGCATCAGCAAGCCGATAACGGTCATGTCGCCTGGCTTTTATATCTCCTGCATACACAATGAATCTGAGCCAATAGTAGTCAGCGAGCAATTGGTCGTAGCCCAAACTTACAAGTTGAATCGATTGAGCAGGCGGAACACACTCTTCTGTTTTGCAATGCCGCTGATAGAGCAAGCTGCGAAACTTTAAGTGGGCTGTGTGTATTATTACCACAAGCCCACTTAAGATTAGAACCAAAAGAAAGAGGGAGCTCTTTTTTTGATGCATCTACTGATTTGACAAAACTAGATATTTTCCGGCCGTGGTTCCACCTAGCATGGCACCATTCTTTCCAAAACCAATGATTCCATAGGTAGTAGGGGGAGTGGCAGCTAAGTATTTCACTGAACCTGCTGCACCGGTTTCGCCACCATTATTACGCAAACTCTGAGGAGACGGCGGCGTCCCAGACAAATTTCCGGCGAGAGGAAATTCGGCTGTACTTGAAAATGGATTCACCGGACCAGCAGCAGCAGCCGTAGTACCATCACTACCCCCACCAGGAAAATAACTCATGTAAGTACTATCGACCGCCGTGGGATAACTGCCCCCATTATCGGTCGCATACGCTTCAGCTGCAATCTGCGCCGTTCTCATATTTGCCTTGACTGATGCTTCTCTGGCTTTGTCTTGTGCGCCAATGAAGTTCGGTAGCGCGATTGCAGCTAGGATTCCGATAATAATAACTACGACCAGCAGCTCAATCAGGGTAAAGCCCGATTGTGACCGGATTCTTCTTCTTCTCATTCCTGCATCCTCATGTTCTCAGCTCACCTGCCAGCAAGCTTATATGGACGTTTCGATTCTTGATTCGTTTCATCCTAATTGGTATGTGCCCACAATGAAGCCCAATACCTCCCAACATTAGGATACTGCCCACCTTTTTCAGGAAAATAACGGTTGTCATTGAGAGTGCTAACAATTGCTAAACTGGTAGGTTTGGCACTCGCTTGGCAAGAGATTGAACGGCGTCAGGTTCCGTCTCGACAGTCGACGCATGGTCCACTCAGCAACGAAGGCGGGAATGCATTCATAAAGTCATTCATACAGTCACTCATGTCGCTATAAGCTCAAAGGCGCGTCAGTGCGAATGTTCACTCCTGACAAGCGAGCCCCGCACTCGCCTTCTCGAACTGTTCAGCAATAGTCTGGCTGTTCCTGAGCTGCTACCGCTAGAGCGCGCCCTGGCGCGATGACAACCATAGCAGCGACATCACGTCCATGCGGCAACCGGCGAGCCACGGTGACACTCAGAGCAACCGCCCAGGGCACCGCTGCTGTCCACGCCCACCGCCACGCTCCAACAAGAGGGGTCATCGGAAACTTCACTTTTCTCTGGCGGCGAAAACTCAATTGTATTCCTTGAAATACGACTCGCCACCTTCTCTCAGAAGGTCCAAGTTATCTGCTGCCGGATCGTAAATGACCTTCTTTTTGCGCATCTTCTTTTTCAGCTGAATAACCTTTCGAGCAGAGAACGTTTCCGCGTTGGATAGGTCTATTACTTCAAGCCTTGGGGCCAGCGATTCCAGAAGGGTGATCGTCTCATCCGTGAGTTTAGTGTTGTACCTGAGACTTAAGGACTTGAGATTCTTGAGGCTGGGAAGAACGGCGGCGAGATCGGCATCGGACAGTTGTTGCATTCTGATCAGATCGAGAGATTGTAGTTCCTTGAGTCCTTTTAGAACCGTCAATTCAGATCCCTTAATGGATGTGTCACCAAGATTGAGACTGCGAATTTTCGGATGCGTTTTGACTATGATACCGAGTCCGGTGGCAGTTATACGTCGGCAACCTTCCAGATCGATATCTTGAAGCTTCTTCAGTCCTCTCAGCGAATTGATGAATTTGTCGGTGACCTTTTCACCTTTGAGCATGAGGCTCACTAATTCGTTTTGTTTGGATATATCGCTAAAGGTGTGATCGTTCAGACCACAGCCGAAAAGGACGATTGATGTCAGTTTTCGTGTGGTCATGATTTTTTGCATTTGCTCTTTGGTGACTTGCCTATCCGGGATTTTCATGTGGCCACTCGGGTCGGCAAGCAGTTGCTCAAACTCCACCTGTGATAGCTTCTTCAACTTCTCTTCCGGATGCGTATACGAAAAGAGCTCAGTTTCCGTTGCCTTTTTATTGAGTGGCAGTACTGATACGGAGTTAATTTGTGGCACTTTTCTTGGTGCTTCCGGTTGACCTTCGGGCAGCTTCGAACTCTCTTCTGAGTAGAAAATACGCCAGACGCTCGCGCCGACAATTAGAATCGAGACCAGTCCAATGAGCAGCACCACACTAGAATTTGCAGGTTTACTCGAACTGTTCTGATTGCTGATTATTTCATCCGGAGACGCTGATACGATGACAGGAATATCGTCAACTACAGGAACCGCCAAAAGCTCCTTCTTCATCTCGAGTACAGAGGAATACCGATCATTTGGTTCCTTTTCCAGAGCCCGTTCCACGATTGTTTCCAGTTCCAGGGGAAACTCTCCTTGTTCTGACAGCGACGGCACTTGTCCAAACATGTGCAACTCAATCGTTTTGACGATGGACTCGCCGGAAAAGGGTACTCGACCTGTAAGACATTCGAACAATATGCAACCCATGGCATACACATCTGTGCGCGCATCCACAAAACTACCCTTAGCTTGCTCCGGACTGAGATAATATGGACTTCCCACAACCTGCCCGGCTTGAGTCAAGTACTGCTCGTCTCGATTATCGGTGAGCAACTTGGAGACACCAAAATCGAAAACACGAATTTGGTAGCTGCCTGCCTTTCTTGAGGCAAGTATATTGCCAGGCTTCAAATCTCTATGAACTACTCCCCGTTCATGCGCGTGAGCAATTGCATCGCAGAGTTGCACCAGGATATCGATGGAGTCACGAATCGAGAGCCCATGATTTCTCGATATCGTCGTCTTCAGCGTCTCCCCTTCTGCAAACTCCATAACCATATATGGTTGCCCAGAGTCACTGAAACCGAAGTCATAAGTGCTCACAATGCCCGGATGTCGAAGGTTGCTTGTCGCTTTCGCTTCCCGTTGAAACCGCACTATCAATTCATCTGTTATGCAACTCGCATCCAACATCTTGATGGCAACAACTCTATCGAGAGTATGGTCTTTAGCCTTGTAGACAAGCCCCATCCCGCCCTGGCCGATGCTTTCGAGTATGGTGTATCTGTCTAATGCAGTCATCTCAAATGCTTCGCAATCAAAGGAGTTCCCTCTCGACACGCCATCATTTACGATACCAACAGCACAGAGTGAATCTGTGAAAGAACTGTTATTCGCAGGCGACGATTACTCAAGTCTCGACACCCGGCTCATAGCGCCATTTCCATTGGCGACTTACACCAATGAATTGCTGGCGCCGCTAATTTTTCGCGCCAGTATGCATC
>CAYTDR010000887.1:0-3801 GCA_964436185.1 uncultured Candidatus Obscuribacterales bacterium
CAGATGTGGTGAAGAAAAGTTTTGGTATTGTATCCGGAGACTATAGCGGAGCGGACACGACCTCTCGATTTTTCCTGCTTGACATGTTGCGCGTGATGATCGTTTTCGCGCCGACAGAGTAGTAATTGGGGCTGATAGCCTGTAGCATATATATGTTTCCGGCGCCTCAGGGTCGCCCTGGTTGCAGGGCGGGGGCCTTTGATCCCGGAGATTCTCTGCCTGCTATCGGGCTCTCGATCGCGCGCCGAGAAAGGATCTGGCAAGACTCGGGTTACACGTAAACGATTATCCAATTACACAAAGGACGAGCAAAACCATGGTAGAAGTTCAAACAGCCACCGACAAAATTGTTGAGCAGCTTGCCCAGCAGTTTCGTACTGACAGCATTCGGGCCACTACTGAGGCAGGGTCAGGACATCCGACGACGTGCATGTCCGCTGCCGATTTGATGGCGGTGCTTCTGGCGAAATTCCTCAGGTACGATTTCAGCAACCCGGATCTCGCCACCAACGACCGGCTCGTCTTTTCCAAGGGGCACGGCGCCCCACTACTTTATGCCATGTACAAAGCCGCCGGCGCAATTACTGATGAAGAGCTCCTCACTCTGAGGAAGCGTGGCAGCCGCCTGGAAGGTCATCCTGTTCCAGAGGTGCTTCCCTGGGTAGACGTAGCCACCGGCTCGCTCGGTCAAGGTCTGCCGATGGCTGTCGGAATGGCTCTGAACGGCAAATATCTCGATCACCTTCCATACAGAGTCTGGACGCTTCTCGGCGACAGTGAGATGGCTGAAGGTTCCGTCTGGGAAGCAATGCAGGCTGCCAGCCATTATCAATTGGAAAATCTGACTGGCATTCTCGATATGAACAGACTGGGTCAGCGCGGTGAAACTGCCTTGGGCTGGAATGCCGACGCCTACAATGCCAGAGCTATCGCGTTTGGATGGCACACCATCGTAGTGAACGGTCACGACTGTGGCGCCATCGAGAAAGCGTACGAAGAAGCAGTCAGCACCAAGGGAATGCCCACACTAATCATCGCCAAAACAGAGAAAGGGCATGGAGTGCCGCTCACTGCTAACAAAGAGAACTGGCATGGCAAGCCGCTCAGTAAAGAGGAAGCGCAGGACGCCATCGAGCACCTGGGTGGCACCACGAATTATACAATCGAGGTGAAGAAGCCGGAGCCGCTGCCAGGAAAAGGCAAGTTCCAGGAAAGTCCCAGCTCGGGCAAATTCGACTGCCCTAGTTATTCCGGACCGGTAGCCACCCGCGAAGCATATGGCGATGCACTCAAGGCTCTGGGAGATGGTTTTAGCGATGTCGTCGTGTTAGATGCCGAAGTGTCCAACTCCACGTACGCAGAGAAGTTTTCCAAGTCTCATCTGGACAGATTCTTTGAGATGTACATTGCCGAACAGCTCATGGTCGGAGTAGCCTGTGGTGTAGCTAGCCGCGGCAAGAAAGTTTTCTCTTCAACCTTTGCCGCTTTTCTGACTCGCGCATACGACTTCATCCGCATGGCTGCCGTGTCACGCGCCACCATCAAGTTGGCCGGTTCGCACGCTGGATGCTCGATCGGTGAAGACGGACCATCCCAGATGGCTCTGGAAGACCTGGCTATGATGAGGGCTATTTTCGGCAGCACCGTTCTCTATCCCTCGGATGGAGTCTCCACCGCCAAGCTCGTCTACACGATGAAAGATCTGGATGGAGTCTCCTACATGAGAACCACCAGAGCGAAAACGAGAATTCTATATGGAGACGACGAAGAGTTTCCAGTCGGTGGCAGCAAGGTGCTCAAGAGCTCCGGTGATGACCAGGTTACGTTGATCGGCGCCGGCATAACGTTGCATGAGTGTCTGAAAGCTTATGAAGAGCTGAAGTCGCAAGGAATCAATGTTCGTGTCATCGACCTGTATTCGATCAAGCCTGTGGACGAAGCAACATTGCACAAAGCGGCGGCCGACACGGGCATATTCGTTACCGTGGAAGATCACTGGATGGAAGGAGGTCTGGGAGACGCTGTATTGGATGCATTCGCCACCAAGGCTCAACCTGCGCGAGGAGCTAAACTGACTCTGCCACCAGCTGCACCGAAGGTAGTGAAGTTGGCAGTAACTGCAATGCCAGGATCGGCTACTCCGGATGAACTGATGAATACTGCCGGAATATCTGCTGACCACATCGTCAGGACAGTCAAGGCACTGGTAGTGCTATAGCCTATCCGGCGCATAGATAGTTAGAAGTAGTAAGACGCCCCTGTGCATGCACCTGGGCGTCTACTTGCTCTAGTCGGGGAAAAAACTTAGTCTCTTTGGGTTCCTTCTTGAGGTGATCCGAACGCTGCTTGAAGCCGATGCATACTTCAAGCAACGTCTAGATTCGGATCGGTTTCGTTGTCGTGGATGGTTCGCTCTTTGTCGATTCTGATTCTCTCCGCATCAAAGACCCTACATAAGGTGAGGAGACAGTGATGGACGAAGGTATTGATGGCATCGGCGGTGCTGCTGGAACGCGAATACCACAGGCGTTTGTTTTGCCGTTCGCTCCTGCTGGGCTCGTACTCCGTTGCGGGACTCTCTCGTAGTCGCCGTTCGTCGACCGTGGCCTCGTTGGAGGCGGTGGTGGAGGAGAGGTGTATTTGACACCGGATTCAGTGCGCTGCACATTGGCCGTAGTGCCGGCAGTCGGCTTTTGTTCTGTCACTTCTTCAGGGAGATCCCAGGATTTCGATTGTATACGAGGATGGGATTCCCAAGATATCGGTGGTGGACCGAAGTCCTTCTCATCGCTGTCGCGTTGGTCGAGAGCAATGGGAGGTGGTGCCATGAATACATTCACTTCATCGTCGTGCCGAATCGCCTGGTGGCTCGTCGAGCGAACGGGACGCTCGCTTGCGGATGGGGCGGGCTGTGTGGGAGCCGGTGGTTGAGGTCTCGTCGGAGGCTTGATAATACCGATACTGGTGTGTTGCGTCTCCCGCTTGGCTTGAACCAAAACCGGCGGTTCCGGTTTCGGCGGCTCAGCGGTCAGCTCAAGGTTGTTCTGCGGCTGTGGCTTCGGCAACTCAACGGTCAGCTCACGGGTATTCTGTGGTTCCGGTTTCGGAAACTCTACGGTCTGCTCCAGGTTGTCCTGAGGTTGCGGCTTGGGCAGCTCAACGGTCTGCTCCAGATTGTCCTGCGGTTGCGGCTTGGGCAGCTCAACGGTTAGCTCCAGGTTGTCCTGCGGTTGTGGCTTTGGTAGCTCAACAGTCTTCAGGGGGCTCTTTCTCAGTTCGATCAACTTAGCCAGAGTCTTTTCGCTCGGCTCTTCTGTTGGTCGATTGCCGTGCATAAGCCATGTGTTGTATTCGACGAGATAGGCAAGCGCCTTCTCGTAGCTGGTTTCGCCCATCTGAATTTTGTGCAGGCATTCCATACCGGCGTGCGAAAGGTCTCTGTTGATTATTCCTCTGGTAATCAGCGCTTCCGAGACGCTTTGTTCGTGATCTTTGATCGTCGCTTTTGTATGCTCGATGAGACTGTCCGGAACCACTCCGGCTACCCGCAGCAGGGTGACAACTTGATCGAGTACGTCGAACTCTGCCAGTATCGTCTCCAACGGTGTATCCATCGACTGGACGAGCTGCAGAAGTCTGATCGCTCGCGATTTAGTGAAGACAGGATTGCCACCATTCAACATGGATTGGATCTTTAGAACTGCATCCAGCACTGCTGGCGATACTAAACTGTATTCGTTGAGCAGTTCTCCCAAAGGCTTGTCTGACTCTGCGGACATCTCCAGAAGTATCATGCGATCG
>CAYTDR010000888.1:0-3801 GCA_964436185.1 uncultured Candidatus Obscuribacterales bacterium
ACAGACAGAGCTACAGGGCCGCTTGTCAGAGATGGGGTACTCGAACTTAGCTATAGAGATGCAACAAGCGGTGAATTCGACCGTTTGATGGCCTCTGCGCGAAACTTCAACACAATAAACATCAGGGATATGCCGCCAGGTGTCTCGGTCGCTCACTGGATCGATGAAAGAGGTTACTTCTTCCATTTTCTCAATGGTAATGACGGCAGCCGGCGACACTACTATCCAGCCAATACGAGATCAATAGCGGTCGGAACCGCCAATCAGAACCTGACCCAGGAAAGAATGCGCGTCCATGATGAGTTCGCGGCTCAGCATGGTGGCTTCAGAAGCATGGAACGCGGGACCAACGTCGTGAATTACCTGGCGAACATGTCCAGGTATGGACAAGACTCTTTGGACATCCAGGCAAGAGCGCTGGAAGAGTCAGCCAGATCGTCTCCCAACCCATACTTCAAGATCTACTTGGCTGATATTTATGTAGCCCAGGCAATGAAGCCTATTGTCGATCAAATGCTCAGGACAGGCTCAGCAAATCCCAACAATCCTGCTACGCTTGACCGACTAAACAGGGCCCTTGAGCAGCTTCAAGCAGCGCAGCGAGACTCGAGAGGACAGCTCTCCGATCCTCGCGTCAATCGATTTCCTCCAGCCA
This sequence comes from uncultured Candidatus Obscuribacterales bacterium, assembly GCA_964436185.1. Lineage (GTDB taxonomy): Bacteria > Cyanobacteriota > Vampirovibrionia > Obscuribacterales > Obscuribacteraceae > CAYTDR01. The sequence goes on from CAYTDR010000888.1 coordinate 656, forward strand.
ATGCGGTAATGCCGATGGATCCGTATTCCGTTTTTGAGCACGGTCCCTCGCGTTACTTCGATTTCTGGGGTGGTAGCCTCGATCAAGCCAGAACTCGAGAAACGGCAATCACTCTTCTACGGGATATGATCAAACTCAATGCATTGCCGAGAATGGAACTACCACCAGCTCTGCCACAGCGATAAGTAACCCACTTAACGCCTCCTGCTATCTCTGGCGGCCTCGACTGCTCCCCGGACGTTAAGGAGACCAGCACCCTGTGCACGTTGTGGTGCATCTCCGTTAAGCAACACCATATCCTGCAAAACACTGCCCAATGGCGATTGTGGTGCGAGCATGCCGACAGCACGTTCCGCTACGGATGCCACTGGCAGTGCCCGCGAGTTCTGCCTGAGCAAATCGCGGACCTGAGTAAATGTGAGGTCCGGATTTTGAGACAGCATCAGTCCAACAGTACCGCCCACAAAAGGCGCCGCAACCGAGGTTCCGTCCACGCTGGATTGAGGTCTGGGAACACCGAAAACATTCACCTGGAACTCAAGAGGCACTCCGCTTCCTGGAGCGACTACAGTAGGACTTTCGAACGGCAGGTTTCGATAATTGGAGTTGCCTGTGGAAGAGAATCGCGCGACATGACCAACTCTGGGATTGTCTGGCGAAGTGCGCACATCAGCAGCTCCAACAGCGATCACATGAGGTGATCTAGCCAGAATGTTGTAATATTCGCTGCCACTATTACCGGTGGCTATGACGATGACCATCCCATTATCTGCGGCAACTCTCGTACTGTCTTCAAACCGTTGAACTGCATCTCTGATGCGTCGCAATTGCGCTTCAGGAACCACACCCACGCCATCCGGACTGGGCATCGGTCGGTCTCGTCTCGCTAGCCCTAAATGAGCATCCAAACCACGCCTCAGAGCCGCGACCATGCTTTTTTCGTCGTCGCTACTCGAGCCTTCGGTGCGATCTCGTTGTTCTCTGCGGAACGCCAGAACCCGACGTTCGAATTCTTCTCTTTGTTGTTGGTTTGCATTCTCATCGGGAGCATTCTCGCGTCTAAACTCTTCGACTCTTCGGTCGAATGCGGCGTTTTGTCGTCGTCGATACTCGAAGTATCGATCTGCTCTGTTGCCCAGAGTATCTCTCACGAATTGCTCTCTGTTCTCCGGATTGCAAACGATCTGATCGGCTGCTTCTCTGAGGCACTCTTCGTAGACTAATCCGATACTATGGACACCGCTCGATAGAGTTAAGACTCTTAGATTTCGGTTGTTTGCATCGCTGATGTATCTTGTATATTGGTCAAAACAATCGGCGGTGATGTCCGCCGCAAAGTCGCGCAAGTCTCGATTCTCATAATTTGATACATGGAATCGGCCACTCTGAAACGGCATCTGTGCATGGTCGACACGCACTTGCGCACCAGGGGTGAGACCATATGTTCTATCGTTGATCATTCTTGCTACTATATTGGCATGCCACGAACCAGGAGCCGTTGTCGACCACTCAGTTGGTTCGAACACCGCCATGGGCACCGTGATTCTGCTGGGATCGATGCCTGCCTCCCGAAGCTGCTCACGAGCTACTCTTGCTGCACCATTAATCTGCGCAGTTGGCGCTTGCCTTTGCGCGTTCTGAGTGTAGCTGTCCAACTGGTGGCACAGTTCTGCGTTGAACGGGCAATACCGATCTTCATTAGAAGAGCCACCACTCTCAGTATCCTCGTCTTGATCATCGTCACCTACGATTTCATCACCGGGTGTTCCTGACCTGTAAGCGTTCAAAGCATCTGAGGACGTTTGTGATGAATATGGGTTAGTTGACCACAGTTGTTCAAACAAATCGTGCATTCGTTGTATCCTCATGAAACCGGCAACCTGATTGAGTTCAGCTCATGCCACGACACTAACAGTGGAAACTGTCCAATTTCTGTCGAAAATGCCGATCGGAATATTTTTGCGTAAATACGAAAGCAACTTGGCGCGTTTCCTTTGCGAGTGACACCTTGACGGTTTGATCAATCGAATGTTCTCTTTGATATATCAAATTATCGAGACGAACAGCTCAGTCGGCGCCTTCTGACACCTACTTTTTCTCGATCAAGAGACGCACTCTTGAGATAACAAATTATCGAGACGAACATTCTCGCCAACTTGAAGCTAAGCCGACGCGTACTCGTTGTGCACCTTGTTCAAGAATCGAGTAATGCTCTCTTGATATAACAAATTGACAGTACCAACAGGGCCATTACGTTGTTTCGCTACGATTATCTCCGCTTCTCCTCGTTGCTCACTCTCGGGATTGTAGTACTGATCGCGATAGATAAACATCACAAGGTCAGCGTCCTGCTCAATCGCTCCGGATTCTCTCAAATCGGAAAGCATCGGGCGTTTATTTTGACGGGATTCAACCGCGCGGGATAACTGTGAAAGGGCAAGAACAGGAACTTTGATCTCTCTTGCCAGAGTCTTCAAACTGCGGGAGATTTCACTTATTTCCTGTACTCGGTTGTCGCTCTGCTTCCTTCCCTGCATAAGCTGAATGTAGTCGATGATCACCATGCCGAGATCCATTTCTGCTTTCAATCGCCGGCACTTGGCTCTAATCTCGAGTGCGTTACAGAGAGCAGAGTCATCGATGTAAATTGGTGATTCACCGAGTCGTCCCATGGCTGCTGCAAGTCTGGTCCAATCGCTCGTGTGCATGTGTCCCGTACGCAGCCGGTTGGCGTCAATCTCTGCCTCGGCGCACAGCATTCTCATTACGAGCGATTCTTTGGACATTTCTAGACTGAATACAGCAACCGGAATGCCATGTTGAACTGCGCAGTTCTGCGCAATGTTGAGAACGAACGCTGTCTTACCCATCGAAGGTCGCGCTGCAATAATTACAAGGTCTGAAGGTTGGAATCCGGAGGTCATAGCATCCAGATCGTAGAATCCTGATGGCGCTCCGGAGAGTGTGTCACGATTCTCATAGCGCATCTCGATTTGCTGGAACGATGTCTCCACAATGTGTTTTACGTGAACAAGGCTCTGCATCTCGCGTCGTTGAGCCAACGTGAAGATCATATGTTCTGCAGTATCTAGAGCCACATCAGCATCGGGCTCGTCGTAGCAACTCTGTACGATCTCCGTACCGGC
>CAYTDR010000889.1:0-3800 GCA_964436185.1 uncultured Candidatus Obscuribacterales bacterium
AAGTAAGGGCCGCGGCCGCGGCGGAGATTACAATAGTTGACGCAAGAACCACTCCGTCGGTCTTGAGCCACTTCGCCAACGTATCAGGTGTTCCATCCTCAGCGGCTTTGAACAATTCTTCCATGCGCATTCGACCAGTCTTTCGCCCATGCGCAGTCGTCTGTCCCAACTCGTTATACTCACGTACCAATGCTCCTAGCTTTTGCGTTTCGGTGAACTTCGCCGGAAACGGACCGAACTGATCGAGCTTGGTCAGATCTCCGTCCCGGTAAGGCTCTTGCTCAAGAATGCCGGTCAGCGAGTGCTCGTTATTGAGAAAACGCTTGATGTTGTCGAAACGCTTCTGCATTTCCACGAGCTTCTCGCTAACGACTGGTCTTTCACTCTTGTCCACCAATTGGAGCATGCTTCCGATTGCCTTGATGCGATTCTCGAGCTCCAGGCGCGTCTCTGGATTCTTGATCTCTCCTTCTCCCTTGCGGTCGAGCGCCGACCTTAAATCCTCACGTAGTTGTCGCACCTCTTTGAGATCTTCCGGAGAGATCTTTTCCAGTGCCTCCTTGATCAGAGTTGCATGCTTTTTCGCATCATTAATGACTTCCTCCAGGCGCGTTCCTGTTGCCTTAGCTTGAACCGACAAGAACAGCATCGATTGCTGTATGGATTGGACAGTTTCCTGCAGCTTCTTCACGGTGGGAGATTGATCGATAGCGGTGAGTGCGAGGCTCGTAAGTGCCGGCGAGTCAGCATAATCTCGACCCTGAGATACTTCTTTCAGGGAGCCTAGCAGGCGCAGCGCGTGTTCGGGACCAGTCCTACTGGGCACTGCCGGCAGTGATGGGAGTTCTTTGAATTGAGCGTGGCCGGCCGCGTGCAATCTCCCCAGCAGCGAACCTTGCCCGGTCGCCTTTATTTCAGCATAGATCTTTGGCGCGTAAATCTTGAACGCATCGCCGTACTTTCCATAGAGTGAGAGCGCAAGCTTGTCCGCTTCGAATCGTTCATTCTTGCTAACTAGTTGAGAGTATCTCCCGACCTCTCTTGCCAGGTCGAGGCGATCAAAATCGAGCGCTGTCTTCAATGCTTGTTCTGACTTCTCCTTCTGCTGCCCCAGGCTATTCTTCGCCTCATTAATCGATATGCGTTGTTTGGTGTTATGAAAACGTTCTGTTTCTAGACCGGTCACATCAGAGTCCAAGAGTCCAAGCGAAGACAGCTCCAGTTGTTGACCGGCAAAGTCGATTACTCTTTTGTAGCCGAGCGACTCATTGGCCGACTTTCCCATTTTCCACAACATGTTATCGAGATTGAATCTGGACAGCACCAGCTCATTGTGAGCTTTAGTGTTCTTGTTGCTCGCTTGCCGATGTAACTGGTAGACTTTCTCTTCTAGCGGCGGATCGCTTAGGAGAAATTTCAGTGGCGAGCCTTTATCGCCCAGGCTGCCATCTGCCAGGCTCTTCAAAACTTTCGCCAGATCGACTAATACTGTGCCACCGCTGGTAGAACCGTCTTCGGAACTCACTCGCGCTCGCGCATCAGGAGGGAGCGCCATATATAGTGACAGTCGATCCACTACTTGCTGTACCTTCTCGGCACCATGCCGATTCACGGCTTCCTCCGTCAGCGCCTGAATCTTGACGTCGCTGAAAGAGGACAAACCCAAACGGCGAAACTGAGCAGCCAGAGTCGGTTCTTCAGCGTTGTAACTGAGCCTGGAGACGATTTCCGAGATACCCGGGTTGTCGCGATGGATCTTTCCGAAGTCCGCGAGACTGTCTCTAAACTGCCTGTCTGCTCTTATATCGATTCCCCAGTCGTTCTTTGCCAGAGCCGAAATTGCACCAACACGACCGCCTTCGTCGAGGGAAGCAGCAGCAATGGAAAGAAGCGTCTTGCCCAGGGTCTTTTGAACATCGACTGCTGACCTCTTTACATTTAATCGAACCTCTTCAGATGAAGCACCGCTTTCTTTAAAGAGGTCTCTCCTGATGGCCGTTTCGATAGTTTTGAGACCTGCTTTTCCAGAAAGCTTAGACAACCTTTCCAGATCTTTCACTCCAACAAACCGCCCCAGGGCACTTAGCATCTCTGCTTTACCGGTTACACTTTCACCTATGCCATTTTTTTCATTGACCAATAGTGATTCTGTAATTGCGCTGGACAGTTTGCGTCCGACAGAACCAGGAATACGATCCAAATTCCGCGCCAGTTCTGTCGATAATTCCTTTGAAGAAGTCTTGACCAGGTGCTCGATATCCTTATCGGACAATTTTTCCAGATTGCTGACGATACCACGCGCGGCACTGCCTCTAGTCTGCTTGTCAGGGGACGAAAGCCCATGCAGAAGCGCCTCCATCCCGGCGTCACCCGCCTTGCCGGTTCTGGAGATTATTCTACCGAGAGTTTCGAAGCGAACGCCCGCGTCAGAGGTGGTTTTCAGCAATACATCACTAAGTGCCTTGGTGACAGCCTCGGGATTGGTCCTAGCGATCTCTTCCAGGGCTGCTCCAACCCGCTTGGCGCGTTGGTTACCATCGACAAGCGATTTTCGGTCTTCGGCTTCGACCTGCGAATTATTGAGGGTGTTGCCCTTTCCTGCTCCCATAGACATGAAAGCCAGCAACAACAGTGCGGTCTGATCGCCTGTCCGGGCTCTTTCGATCGTCTGATCAACCTGTTCGTCGAAAGATCTGCCTACGTCGTTGAGTCTGCTGCGATCCTTTGCAACAAAGCGATTATCGAGACAGTTAGCGGCTTTGACGTATTCGAGCAGCAATGCTCTGCCGCCAGTGGATTTTGCGCCAATCAATGAGACGGCATCATAGAGTCCGCTCAAGCCCTGCTCTGTCTCTCTTGCGGCTACCATAGCTCTTTCATGATTGGACTGTCGTTCGTCAGCGCTTACATTTCGATTGAAGGCAGCGGTTAGTATCTCAGCGGCACCAGTGCGAAACGGCCCGTTCTTATAGTTTTTCTCGAACGCCAGGGCGAGCGCGGTCATCTCGGATCTAGACAAACCATTCACACTCACACCGCTCGTTTTGATCTCTTCCAGAGCTGCCATTTGCAAGGTCACCCGTTCCTTTTCAGTCAGTTCGGAGAGATCTAGCCTGCCACCACTTTTACCACCAAGGTTCGAACGCGTCGAATCGAGGGCTGCCCACTTGTCACTAGAATCCGGAGAGCTAGCGAGCAATATTTTGCTCATCGCCACTTTTGCGTATGGATCTCCCAGGCGGTAGCTCGCTTTCAGTTCCGCAAAAGCGTTGATCGAAGTCTGCGGGTTCCCAAGCCGCTTTATGAGCCCCTCTCCTTTCGTCCAGGCAAGCCAATCTTGAGCTGTCGAACTCTCACCCACACCCTTCAGTTTCTTTTGCACGTCTTGAAAGTCTTCTAGGGAAGAGTGAGGGGAAACCTTATCCAGGACCGCTCTTACCCGAAGGTCCGCTACTGTCTCGGCTGCTTTGCCATCACTTTTGTTGATCAATTCTCGGACAGACCTTGCGGCTTGCTCAGCTACTCCTTCGTTTTTTGTGTCCGAGAGATCCGCCAACAGCCCTTTGCCACCAGCATCCTGGATGAATCGTTGTACTGTCTTTGCATGTAGGTTGCCTGACTCACTGAGCTCTGAGAGACGAGTAAGCGCCTTCGACATTTCCTGGTTCGTTATCGCTTCTTTGATTCGCAGAACGCTATCGACCGCGACCATTCTGTTGGTGAGTTCTTCCAGGGCTCGTCCTTCTCTTCCTGGGTTGACCATGTTCAAGTCCGCAAGTTGTTTTATCGCGCTCTCTCTT
>CAYTDR010000890.1:0-3786 GCA_964436185.1 uncultured Candidatus Obscuribacterales bacterium
CGATCAGCCTGCGATGGGGGTCATCACACTTTTCCACTACCGTTGGGTCATACTCCAACTCTTTGTTAAAAAAAACGAACACTATAACCTCTAGTATGACGACCGTCAGGCCGATGAGGCAGAAATGGTGGTTTCCATTTCGCCCATCGGCTTTAAGAGAAATCGGTTCCCTTACGCTACTTTGTCAGCGGAGACGGGCTTGCTGACTCAGCTCGGCTGGATGAGCGAGCGCTGCTTCCTCCTCGGGCCGCGGAGCAGGTCCAAGTCGGACTGATTCACCCTGACGAGGCAGCCCAGGGTCTCCGGCAGGGATGTCAGCTTGCTTTCGTCGATATCAATCGCCAGCCGGTTGCAGGAGATGAAGATGCGACGGGCTTCGTCAACGAAGCGTTCGTAGAACAGTTGCCCCGTTTGTGTCCACTCATCACCCAGCATGTAGTAGTCCCGACCTTGTTTGCGGGATTCGACGGTGTTCCGGTGGAGATACGCGACGTAGGCCATTTGTGCACCTCACATTCACTCGTTACTCGAAAAAAGAACAAGCTTCAGACATCTGCCGAGTAGACTCAGTTCAGAATCCGGTCACTGGCTCCATAGTCCGTCAGCCGGGCGAATCGGTATCGTCTGTGGTTGCCCGCACCGATAACAGCAAGACCATTTCTCAACCATGGAGCTCGCGTCAGGGGCGGTGGAACGAATGAGGCCATCTGTTCCATGGTTACTGTATCCAACTCGGCGAGAGATTCACGCCGTAATCGTTCCCTAAGGGGCATAGCAAGGTCGGAGTCGACAATTCGTAAATCCGAGAGAAATCGGTTTGTCATTTTTTGAACCTTCAGTCCACGTTGAATCAAACGAAAGGAAGAAAGGTTTTCCAATTCGATCGACGCAACTTTTTAGTCACCAAGCGGATTCGAGCCAAGTCACGATACTCTTGCGGTATCAGGTAAGGTTGCTGAATGGCGGGGGTGTTTATGAGGCGAGGAGTATCGAACCAAATTGTGAATGCGGAATATTAGCTCGACCTTATCGTTAACGCTCGATGATTGCTACTTCAGGGATAAACGGCAACGAGACGCTATGAGCGCCGAAACACTTGATACAGAAGTGTTTCGCGGGAGTTGGTCCAATATCGCAATCGACGAAACTCTCATTTTGCACCAGTAGATGGGGTATCCGAAGCAGGTCTATTGATATCAAAATCTCCACAAGTCACAGCTATGCGCAGATATCAGTTCCGCCTCGCTCCATCAAGCTTTCAAGATTGTAACGTTGCTAGAGAGGACTCATTCTCAAGCCCAAACGCAGTGAACATGCTAAACTCCCTTACGTAGCAAGGTTATTGGGCGAGGACTTCATGATGGCGAGGTTAGCTGTCGTTCGGGACGAGAAATTTCAGCAGCATAAGACTCCGGAGGAACATCCCGAATCTCCGATGAGACTGATGGCGATTGATAAAGCGTTCAATGCCAGTGCGTTGAATGAATCGGTCAAAGAGCTGGTGCCCAGATCCGCCTCAGAGGATGAGATCGCATCAGTGCACTCGGCTGCCTACATCGAGTCTCTGCATAAAGATTCTGAGCGGGCCTTCAATGAAAATAAACTGGTCGCATTAGACGAAGACACTTTTATGAGTCCTGAGACTTTCGTTACGGCGAAATTGGCTGCTGGTGCTGGTCTGGTGGCAGTCGAAGCGGTAAAAGAAGAGGGCATCGATTCGTCGTTCGTCGCTGTTCGCCCGCCCGGACATCATGCTCTCTACGATAAACCGATGGGTTTTTGCTTATTTAATAACATCGCAATTGCTGCCCGATATGCCAAGACTGCATTGAAGGCTGAGCGGGTGCTCATCCTCGATTGGGATGTGCATCACGGCAATGGAACGCAGGACCTTTTTTACAACGACCCCAGTACATTCTTCATCTCATTTCACCAGTATCCTTTCTGGCCGCCAGATTATGGTTGGTACGATCAAGACGGAGTGGGCGAGGGCAAGGGCTTCAACTTGAATGTTCCGCTGCCTAAGGGCACCGGCGATAGAGGTTATTTCGAGGCGTTCGATCGGCTGGTCAAGCCAGTTTGCCTCGAGTACAATCCGGACGTGATTCTTCTCTCGGCGGGCTACGATGCGCATATGGGTGATCCGCTTGCTCAGCAGAGAGTCACTACGCTAGGTTACGCTATGCTGTCACAGCGACTTGCTGACTTGAGAGACAGTACTGGAGCCAAGACAATCTGTTTCCTCGAGGGCGGATATAACACTGAGACTCTGGCGGAGTCTGCTGTTGCCACCATGGAGATTCTCAATGCAAGAGGACCGGCAGCGGCCGGCGAGGTGCAGGCGCGCTATAGCATGCCCGGCGCCATGACCGGAGAGCCGGTGGTCTCGCGTGATGAATCGCCAAACGAGGTTGATGAGCGAATTCAGGATGTGCGAAAACATTTCTCGCAGTACTGGAAGAGCCTTCGATAACTCAAAACCTGAAAGATACGGTATCACCAGGGCGTTTGATAAGCGTGGCTTATCTTGTGGCGCTGGGAAAAACGACGACGGACGTGCGGCGTTGTTTGGCTTGCTCTAAGGCGTCTATGGCGGCGGCGACAAGCACTCCCAGGGAATCGCATGTATCGGGGACGCTAGCCACACCGGCAAAGAGAAAGACCTGTTCCGGATCAAGACCGGGTTGAAGTGGGGAAGAAGCAAGTTCTCGCTCGAAACCTTTGCCGAATTCGATTGCTTGATTGGATGTCAGTCCAGGAAAAACCCAGGCGTACATTGAGTCTCGGTAATGTCCGACTTTGTCGATTTTTCTTGTGATGCCGGAGAGCCTGCGAAATGACTCTGCCAATGCGCGTTCCGGCAGCGCTTGATTTTGCGGTCGTCCATAATTGACCATCAACTGGAACATTAGAACGGCAAAGGGCGTGCTCATGCACTCAAAACGGTCGAACTCTTGATGGAGAAAAAACGTCAGAGCGGCCGGTTTCAGCAGTCCATCTGCGAATTTATGAAAACTGGCTATCTGAGCCACCGCCTGCGCATCGAGTGTCTCGGGGGGAGGTAGGGTTGGGTTTGATACCGGACTCAATGCCGCTTTTGCTGAGCCGCCACCATTGGTGGGGCCATCATTGGTCATGTACGAATTCGGAAGAAGGGAAGAAGATTTCTGCGGAGCGCGAAAGGAATCGAAGACTCGGTCAGAGCACTCAGCAAGGATCAAACTTTCAATCAGCGATGTGTCCTCGCTGTCGAAGCTCCATAGAACGGCGGCATCGACGCTGTCACCCTGGTAGAGACTCCAGCGAGGTCCCTCCTCTGCACCATCGGCGAAGGATACCTTCAAGACGAAAGTCGGGCTGGCGCCGCTTTTCCACGGGAGCTCGATAACAGCGGCTTTGTTCGTTGCTGCCTGGGCAAGAGCAAAATTCAGCTCGTCTACTGAGGGAGTGGCGTTTAGTTTTGTCAGGCGAACGCTTGCTAGGCCTTGGTACTTGTCAGAGTCTTCTGGATGCATCGAAATAAGCTGGTTAGGACTGGGTAGACAACAGGAATCGTAGACCGAAGTTGACTCCGGTTGCTTACACTCTACCCGAACCTAATGGAAAACTCACTTCAAAGTAACCCCTGCAACTTGGAAATCGGATTTTTTGACGCAGCTCAGTCAGACGTCAAAGTCTTGGTATATTGGCCTGCAATACCCTTAGTTTGTAGCGAAGCTAGCGAAGCAAAGTTCGTTACAGCACAGGTGGTCAAGAATGTCAGTGGCCCTGGTCGGAGGCTCTTTC
>CAYTDR010000891.1:0-3777 GCA_964436185.1 uncultured Candidatus Obscuribacterales bacterium
ATCGTCTGTGCGCCACCGACTATGCGCTGAAGGAAGAACACACCGGCTATGGTGGCAGTTTCTACGATACGCTCGCGGGCGAAGCAGAACAAACACCACCGGGAAGCGAGGGACTGTTCTTCCTTCCATACTTGTCCGGAGAACGTACTCCTCACAACGATCCGCTCGCTCGAGCCTGCTTTCTTGGCCTGACCCTGGCACATAGTCGCGGTCACATGGTGCGTTCGATTATGGAAGGTGTGGCGTTCAACATGCGAGACAGCCTGGACATCATGAAAAGTCTGGGAACGGAAGTGAAAGAGATCAGAACCACCGGCGGTGGCTCGCATTGCAGCCTCTGGCGTAGCATTCAAGCTGATGTGTTCGAGCGGGATGTGTTGACGATCAATTGCGACGAAGGACCGGCTCTGGGTGTCGCCCTGTTGGCGGCAGTCGGAGTCAACGCGTTCTCCAGCGTCGAAGAGGCTTGCCAGGCATTCATTCAGGTGACTGGAAAAACTACATTCGAACGTCAGCGTGTTGAGTTTTATCGGCGTTCGTTCGAGCTTTGGATGCGGTACTATCCAATATTGAAAGATTCGTTCCATGAGATCTCGTCGCTCTACGACGAGACACCGTTGGCAACAGCACATGAAGCGATTGGGTCGTGATACGATTCAGACGTACCGGTGATTCAAAGCCATCGAGCTAATAGATTGGTCTGCGTACGAACAACGGAGGAATTTGACTCATGAGATTAGTCGGATTGGCAGTATTTTCTTCACTTTTGCTCTGGTCCTCGAGCTTCGTCGCCTCCCCTTCCATGGCGGAAGAACGCCTTCCGGAACAGCGGCAGGAGCGGCTTGCCAACGACGACATTGTTGTTTTTAACGAAAACAGCAAAAAATATCATACGACAGCCTGCGAGTGGGGCAAAAAGGCGAAGAGCACAGTGAAAGTCAAACGCTCGGAGGCTAAGCGAATGGGCGGAGTACCCTGCAAAGTTTGCGGCGGTTAATCAGCGCATAGACCAGATGTGGACTGCCTTTTGCTCGCTTCCTCAGATAGCGTGTACCTGTTTGGGTACAATAATTTGAGAAGCGAAAGCAAAGGCATCGTCGATTGGAAGAATTTTGGCAAGACGAAGAAGTCTCGAAGCGATACGAGCGACTGGCCATCGTCGGTGAAGGCGGTGCCGGCACCGTGTTCAAAGCCAGAGACGTGGTGCTCGATAAGGTCCTGGTCATCAAAGTCTTGAAGACGTCTTTCGACTCTAAGCAGTTGAGGCGTTTTCAACGCGAGGCTGTCGTCAGTGGTCGGTTGAGACATCCGAACATCGTTGAGGTTTACGATTTCGCTCTTGCCAGCAAGAATCAACCGTACATGGTCTCTGAGTTTCTCGACGGATACGATTTTGATGAGTATCTGGAGCGGAATGAACTTTCCGACCTCGACAAAATCGAGATGTTCATACAGATTTGCAGCGGTCTTGCATACGCCCACAAAAATGGTGTTGTGCACCGGGACGTGAAACCAGGTAACGTGCTTGTAAGAGAACAGGGTAGCGTGCCCCTCTGCAAGCTTGGCGATTTCGGTCTGGCGAGAATGACCGAGCTGTCCAGCGATACTCCGGTAAGCAAGGGTACAGGGTCGCCCCTCTATATGTCGCCCGAGCAGTTCTTTGGCGACGATGTAACGGAGCGTGCGGACGTCTACTCCCTGGGTTGTTTGATGTATCACGGACTGACAGGCAACCCTCCCTTTGCGGGTGAAACGAATCTAGAGCTTGCCATGCAGCATAAGGCGGCGGAGCCACCTACGCTGTCGAGTAGCACCGGTATGATTTATCCGGAAAGCATCGAGATGATCTTGCGAAAGTGTTTGCAGAAGAAGCCAGAGGCGCGTTATCCCAGCGCACTGGAATTGCTTGCTGAGCTACAGGAAGCGCATGGTAAACTGGTCCTCAATCAACTTGATCATGCTGTTCCGGATATCCTTCCAGAGCAAATAGGGAAGAGTCCTGCCTGGGAACAAAATAATCGTCGGAGCTTCAATCCGGCGGTATTGTATATAGTGCTCTGTGCACTCATTATTGGCTTGCCGACGGTCATTCTACTTCAACCAAAACATATCACAAACAACTCTTCGTTCCGCGATGAACTCGGTCCGATGCCGCTCCAATGTCACTTCAGAGAAAGTCCTTCCTTGGACAAAAACTGTCGAGGACCGAAAATCGAAAGCCTAAATCTGGATAGTGAAAGTGAGCTTTCGACGCTTAATAAGTATAAGGAGATCTCTCATTTGAATCTTCATAGAGACGAAATTTCAGGAGAAGGGCTAGCCCTGGTGAAATGCCCAATCGATTTGCTTGTTCTCGATACCTGCCCAATAACGCTGTCCGGTTGTAAGGCTATTTCTGGTGTGAAAGGTTTGGCTCAACTCAGCGTACAGAACTGCAAAATTGAACCTGGAATGTTCAAATGGTTTGCGAAGATTCCGACTCTAAGAGTATTTTGCTATGGTACCAAAGGTCAAGATCCTCGACTGATAGACGAATTGCAGGAAAACAAATCCATTGATTCCTGGCAGATATACAATATGCGGATTGACGATCATACTATCAAAAGTCTCGCAAAAATGAGAAAAATGAATGCACTGTGTCTATCAGCATGTGATATCACTGACAGTGCTTGTCAGGAGATATCTCGTTTACGACCAATCAAGGCCGTCGCGGTCGCAAACACAAATGTGGCTGTTCATGAGGCCAGGCAGTTATTGAAAATTCCTACCAAAGATCTTGAGCTGGTTAGTTTAACTCTCACTCGCGATGCGCTGATGTCGCTCAGCGGAAGTTCGAAAATCGGCAAACTGACATTTTACTGTGACCAAGCCAGTGACGGTGATGTAGCAGCAGTAAAAAAGACTCTTCGAAATGCAAAAGCGGTTGTGAAGTTGAGCAAGTCCAAGCATAAAGTGCCGGATGACCTCCGCTGAATAGCATTATTGACGCTCTTCGGAAAACAGCGAGACCAAGCTGAGTGTTTATTGGTAATTTTGAGTAGGAAGAATGTGAGACATAATGAAATTGCGATGTTTTGGTCCTGGTCTCCCCAATCCGCACAATGACCGATCAAGGCTGTCGCGGTCGCAAACCAAGATGTGGATGTGCATGAGGCCAGGGAGTTGTCGAAAATTCCAGCAGTTTTTCCGCAACGACAACGTTTGAATAGAACGTTAAACACAAAGCAATTGCGATGTCTATCAGAAGAAGCCAGATGACCAGTTTGTCAGCGTGCCGGCATCGCTTGTGGTTGTGATCTGCAGGAGCCGATTGGGGCGGCTGTTCGCTAAATGTTTGCTCGAATTCCTCTTTGAGAGTTTGACCCCGCCCGCGAGATCGTTTCGGCATCTGCCTCCAGTCATCCCCTTTTTGATTGAGCCTAATGGCTCCGTTTTTGGTGTCGCTGAATATGCACTTCTCCAGGTCTGATATTGAGATGCGCTCCATCGGATCGGTGTCATTGTGCGCCTCTTCGCCTGCTTTCCGTGGAACTTTCGGATAGTGGAGGAGAATATCCGATAGTTCGATATGGAGCCGGGAGTGCCCTCGTTCCTCGTCTCTCCTGTAGGAAATATAGGTGAACTTTCCGTCAGCGATGGTCATCAATCGTTTCAATGCGGGATAACCAGCGCATTTCAATCCAGGTACTGTGGCGCCTGTTATTGACTTTCCATCCTGGATCATTATGAAGCCTGTGTGGAAGAGAGAGTCTGACTCAAGAATTAGAATCGACAGGG
>CAYTDR010000892.1:0-3767 GCA_964436185.1 uncultured Candidatus Obscuribacterales bacterium
AATACCGGAAGGAGTTCTTACTAATACAGGAATCGAGACGGCTTTGCGACAGGGACGGCTAGAGGTGCATGTTAAGGATTCCCATGGAGTTGAGCAGCCGTTGCTCAATCCCTCAATCCGCCACGTACCCGAGATCGGTGCCAACGCACTGGATGTTCACCTGGCGCCGGACTTCATAATTCCGCCCGCAGGCACCAAACCGATCGACCTTCGTGCGACGCCACCAAAACAAGTAATCGCCGAATGGCCAATCCAAAATCTTCCGGAAGGCATTACACTGCAGCCGGGACAGTTCGTGCTTGCCAGCACATCCGAGAGGATAGTCCTTCCTGCGGGTCCGGAGCCGCATTGGCACGGACATCCGCCCCTGATAGGAGACATCAACTCCAGATCTTCGATTGCCCGAATGGGCATCGAAGTACATCAGACAGCGCCGACGCTAAATAGTGGTACTAATAATAGGATCACTCTAGAAATTGTAAACAACAGCCCAATGCCGATAACATTGAGACCTGGCGAAGCTATTGCTTCAATTGTGTTCAGGACTCTTACAGGTCATCCTGAGGGAGTTCGGCAAACTTCGCATTTCAACGGACAACAAACTCCCAATGGACTGCGGGCGAGAAATACAAACTTAGAAGGTACCCCGCTTCGACAAACGGAAGCAGCACCGGTATCGGTGTCAAGCACTGCTCCAGGTTCGGCAGCCCATGACGCTGTAGCTGGTTCCGGACAGGGTTCGCGAGCTGATTCTGCTGTTCCACGCGGCGCGGGATCGACGGCTGCAGATGCTGCTGCATTTCAACCGCCAGTAGTACCAAGATCAGGGAATCCGGCAAGACTGGGAAGAAGCGCGCTTGAAACTGTCCCACCGGACGTGTTGGCGCAGATTCATGACACGCCACCACCTGCTGGTACCGGACAGAGTTCCAGGGGTGACGGGGTTGTTCCACGCGGAACTGAAATTCCGAGCTCGGGTCAGACAAGTACCAGAGGAGATCTGACCGTTGCTCAACAAGGACAACCCGTAGTTGGCAGGACGCCTGTCTCCGGCACAGATGGTTGGCAACCACCTGTAACACCAGGAGCTGTGAATACGACGAGACTGGGAAGGAGCGCTCTGGAAACTGCCCCACCGGAAGTATTGGCGCAGATTCATGACACACCACCAACTGCTGGCACCGGACAAAATCCACGAGGGGATGGGGTTGTTCCACGCGGAACTGAAACTCCAAGCTCGGGTCTGACAAGCGCCAGAGGAGATCTGACCGTTGCTCAGCAGGGACAACCTGTGGTTGGCAGAACACCTGCTTCTTCCGGCTCTGATAGCTGGCAACCGTTCGTGACACCATCGGCGGTGAATACGACAAGACTGGGAAGAAGCGCTCTCGAGACTGCACCAGCGGACGCACTGGCAAGAATTCATGACGCAGCGCCACCTCCTGGTACCGGTCAGAGCTCGCGAGGTGATGCGGTTGTTCCACGCACCAGCGAAGCTCCGAACACGGGGCCGACGAGCGGGAAAGGAGACCTGACAGTTGCTCAACAGGGAGAAACAGTTGTTGGCAGTACGCCTGCTTCAGGCGCAGGATCCTTGCAACCGCCGGTGACATCAAGACCGGTAGAAACTACAAGGTTGGGGCGGAGCGCGCTCAATACTGTCCCGCCGGAGGTCTTGGCGCAGATTCATGACGCACCGCCACCTACCGGTACCGGTCAGAGCTCGCGAGGTGATGCGGTCGTTCCACGAGGGAATGACTCTACGACTCCCGGCGTTACGAGCGGCTCAGGCGAGCTGACAGTTGCTCAGCAGAGAGGCACAAGACCGGCTTCCAACTAGAATCCAGTTAGTCCACTTCCTCTAAATAAGCCGGATCTGGCGTTCCCAGATTATCCGGAACGATCGGTTCTTTGATATCAACATTGGTATCGATTTTGGTGCCGGAATTGTTAGTGCCAAAATCTTGCCCATCCGATTGTGGATCAACGGTCTTGTCAGTGGCATCGGATTTGGTGCCGGGATATTCAATAACAAGCTCCTTCCCATCCGGTTGCACGTTAACGAGCACAGTACCACCATCTACAAGCTTGCCAAAAAGCAGCTCTTCAGAAAGAGGCTCTCGCACCTTCTGTTGGATGAGGCGTGCCATCGGACGTGCTCCGTATGCCTTGTCGTATCCGTGCTTACCGAGCCAGACTCTGGCATCATCAGTTATTGACAGATTGACGCTCTTTTCTGTGAGCTGGCCTTTGAGTTCTTTGATGAACTTATCCACCACACTGAGAATGTTGTCATTGCTCAAGTGATTGAACACCACCCATGCGTCCAGGCGGTTACGGAACTCAGGTGTGAAGGTCTTCTCAATAGCGGTCTTGCCCTTGCTCATGCCAGGTGTCATGTTGACAGGTTTGATTGCGTTTTCATCGAATTTGAACTGGAAGCCGATGTCCTCGGCTGACATTTCTCGCGCACCAGCATTGGTCGTCATGATCAAAACAACGTTGCGGAAATCTGCTTTTTTGCCATTGTTGTCAGTCAAGGTCGCATGATCCATGACCTGCAGAAGTATGTTGAAGAGGTCAGGGTGCGCCTTCTCAATTTCATCCAAAAGCAAAACACAATGCGGTGTCTTATTGATTGCATCAGTGAGCAATCCACCCTGGTCGAAACCGACGTAGCCCGGAGGCGCTCCGATGAGCCGCGACACGGTGTGCTTCTCCATATATTCGCTCATGTCGAAGCGATGGAATTTAATCCCCATTATTGCTGCCAACTGCTTGGCGAGCTCTGTCTTACCAACACCGGTTGGACCGGAGAAGAGGAAGGAGCCTACAGGTTTTGTCGGACTACCTAAACCCGAGCGGTTGAGCTTAATGCATCTGGTCACTTGCTCGATGGCATGATCTTGTCCATATAGAACAGCCTTGAGCTCGGACTCCAGAGTTTGCAGTTTTTTCTTATCGGATCCAGAGACTGATTTAGTCGGGACTCTGGCGATACTGGCGACGACCTTCTCGATATCGTCCATGGTGATCACTCGGGACGGTCGTTCCTCATCTTCCATTAACCGAACGGCTGCACCAACTTCATCGATCACATCGATTGCTTTGTCCGGCAAGAACTTGTCGTTGATATGCTTGGCTGCTAGCTCGGCGGCAGCCTCGAGCACCTCATCCGGGTACGTTACCTGGTGATGCTCCTCATAATAAATCTTGAGACCTTTGAGAATCTGAATCGTCTCTTCCACCGTCGGCTCAACGACGTCGATTTTTTCGAACCGTCGTCCAAGAGCTTTGTCCTTCTCGAAAGCCTGCTTGTATTCCGTATAAGTAGTCGAGCCGATACATCTCAGCTCACCACTTGCCAATGCCGGCTTGAGCAGATTGGATGCATCCATGACGCTCCCCGTGGTGGAACCGGCACCAACTATGGTGTGGATTTCGTCGATCACCAGAATCACTCCTGGCTTCTTTTTGAGCGCATTGATCACAGCCTTCAGTCGCTGTTCGAACTGCCCTCGATACTTTGTGCCGGCTATCAGTGCACCCATGTCGAGCGCATATACTTCGGCTCCTGCTATGGCTTTCGGGACCTCACCTCTGTGAATCTTGAGTGCCAAACCTTCAGCAATGGCAGTTTTTCCTACACCTGGATCACCGACATAGACCGGGTTGTTCTTCCTTCTGCGGCACAGAATCTGAATTGTGCGTCTAACCTCGTTCTCTCGGCCGATCAGCGGATCGATCTTGCTATCTTTGGCCTTCTC
>CAYTDR010000893.1:0-1528 GCA_964436185.1 uncultured Candidatus Obscuribacterales bacterium
GCGGAGAGCTCGTGCGTATGCAATTTCAACAGCTATTTCTCTCTCTTTACTTCTCGGTGTAATTGACTGCTCAATATCTCTGGCTTGCCTTGCAAAGTCCAGACCTTGCGCAGGCGCACCGACACTGATGGCAGATTGAGACAGTGACAGAAGAAGTTTCACGCGCTCTGCCTGCATGCTGGCTTCCTTCAATGAGTCGCTCTCCAGCGCCATCGCACCAGTATCGAGTGCTGACTGGAAGTCAGACTGCTGGAACAGCAACTGGCAGAGAGCCAGAAGAATTCTCGTCTTCAGGTGAGATATATCATCGTTCGAGAGCTGCTTGGAGTCAGACCTGTAGCGAGGAGTATCGTCTGAACGTGTTGTATTAATGGAATGTACTATCTGCATTGCATCATCTAGATGAAGCCTGGCTTGTCCGTAGTTACCTGTAAGCTTACAGAACTCAGCGGAGTTTATACGAAGTGCTGATGCAACAGAAGCGCTCAGAATGTCAGAACCACTAACAATCACCTGAGATTCTAGTTTCACAAGCTCAGATGCCTTTTCCCGTTTTCCATTTTCGGCAAGCAGGTAGGCATTGCATAAGAGTAACCGGCAGAGCGCTTCAAGAAATGCGGCTGGCGAACCATATACTGAAATGACTCTGGAGAAGTCCTTCTCTCCTTTGACGAGGGGTTTCTGATGGTCATCTGGATGAAGTGCAGAACCTTTTGAGTCCAGAGCTTCAATTACATCTGCAGTAACAACCTCTAGAGATTTCGACGTCTCTTCCACAAGACTCTGGCTTTGACCATCGAGAAATTCCAGACGGCAAGCGATGACAAGGTTGTTCTGAATCTTGAGTAATGAATTGTTCCCTGCTTGTGCCCCGTATAGAGCCCTTGTTGAAAGAAGAGAGCCTACTATGTCAAGGTCAGGCTCTTTCATGCTTCGTTGAAAGAGAGCCAACTCAAGGAGTGGAAGGGAGCCACGATTTGTTGAAGATATAGACGAATAGTCGATTGTCGGAAACTTTTCCAGGCCTTTCAGACGTCTGACTACAGATTCGTTGGAACCACCATGCTGTGAAAGAAGTATCGCCTGCAGCTTTTGCAGCTCGGATATCGCCTCCACTGTAAGCAGTCGCTCTGACTGCAGCCGTTTCCCAAAGTTATGCTCGTTAATGCGTTGTCCTTCTTTATAGAGAGGCTCGGCGTCGGCATAGTGCCCCTGCGACTGATACAGATAAGCCAGGTTGTTCAATGAGGTAGCCGTATCCGGGTGCTCGCCCCCCAGGGCTTTCTTTCTTATGGCAAGCGCCTCTTTGTAGAGAGGCTCAGCGTCGGTATAGCGCCCCTGCGACTGACAGAGGTAAGCCAGGTTGTTCAATGAGGCAGCCGTATCCGGGTGCTCGCCCCCCAGGGATTTCTTTCTTATGGCAAGCGCCTCTTTGTAGAGAGGCTCAGCGTCGGCGTAGCGCCCCTGCGAGTCATAGAGGGCAGCCAGGTTGTTCAATGAGCTAGCCGTATCCGGGTGCTCGCCCCCC
>CAYTDR010000893.1:1628-3765 GCA_964436185.1 uncultured Candidatus Obscuribacterales bacterium
TCTTATGGCAAGCGCCTCTTTGTAGAGAGGCTCAGCGTCGGTATAGCGCCCCTGCAACCGATAGAGGGCAGCCAGGTTGTTCAATGAGCTAGCCGTATCCGGGTGCTCGCCCCCCAGGGCTTTCTTTCTTATGGCAAGCGCCTCTTTGTAGAGAGGCTCGGCGTCGGCATAGCGCCCCTGCGATTCATAGAGGGCAGCCAGGTTATTCAAAGAGGTAGCCGTATCCCGGTGCTCGGCTCCCAGGGCTCTCTTATATATTGCCAGCGCCTCTTTATAGAGAGGCTCGGCGTCGGCATAGCGCCCCTGCGATTCATAGAGCCCAGCCAGGTTGTTCAACGAGCCAGCCGTACTTGGGTGCTCGCCCCCCAGGGCTTTTTTTCTTATGGCAAGCGCCTCTTTGTAGAGGGGCTCGGCGTCGGTATAGCGCCCCTGCGAGTCATAGAGGGCAGCCAGGTTGTTCAATGAGCTAGCCGTATCCGGGTGCTCAGCCCCCAGAGATTTTTTTCTTATGACAAGCGCCTCATTGTAGAGTGGCTCGGCGTCGGCAAAGCGCCCCTGCGAACGATAAAGGGCAGCCAAGTTGTTCAGCGCCGTTGCCAGATCTGTCTCCTTCGACCCGCCTGCCCTCAATTTAGCAAGCGCTGACTCAAACAAGCGCGTGGCTTCTTTGTAGTCGCCCTTTCTATACGCGGCCATGCCCGCCTGGTTGTTCTCTTCCCAGCTCGTTTCTTGAGCAAGTGCAGAGGGATATGTGGAACTAAATACGGTGAGGCACAAAAACAGCGAGATTGTTCTTTTCATTGCTTGACTCACACCTTATTGCATTTTTTTCGCGTCTTGAATTCGATAATCGATACGAGTTGCATTCCAGTCATCTAGAGAATCAGACACAGTCGACAGCAGTCTCGTCGTCTCCGGCTTGTACATTGACACGAGGAGCATGTCTTTCACGCCACCGCCTCCGCGGTTCTTCATGGAGTCGATGTAATTTCTGACCGTTGCTGCCGGTTGCTGGATAGCGCGAAAATCAACCGGCTTTGTGGTTATCAGCAGTTTTAGCGTCTCCATGCCACTTGGTCCACCTACGACAATTGGCGTGGTCTTGAACGTCTTTCCAGCAACTAAGACATCCTGCGCCCCTTCCGGAGGGAAGACAATCTGAATGCTTCCATCTACACCAACGCACACACCGGTAACGTACAAGTCTGATTCGGATTTGTTCTGTACCACCAGTCGGAATCTATCTCCAATCTTGAAGGTGGGGATGGTGAGATTATCGACTTCCATTGATTCGAAAACATACTCAGTTTTTGCACCAGGTCTTTTCTTCTCTCCTACTGCCCGTTCGATTGACAGATTGAGGGCATTGGTTAATGTGGTGGCATTATTGCTGAAACTGAGAAGGGACTGCTGCCGACTCTTTTTCGCGAGCGCTTCCATGATACGGTTTTCACCGTCTGGCGTTTCTCCAGGCACGAAGAGATTAAACAGAGGAGAACCCTCAGGTGATGCAGCGTCGTCTTTTGGCAGTTATGTACACTTTAGGCAACCATTTGTCAATTTAGGCAACAATTGTTTTCAGATGAGCAGTTTGCCGACCTGGTATCACATTGCCAGATGGAACTGGCTGCCAAGCAGGAGCTGTTCGAGCAGCGACTGGACGGTGGGCCCACGCTGTACCTGGCAGTGCACGAACTACAAAAGTCCTGAGCCCAAGATGGGTCAATATCCGGAGCTGTCAGGCGTCCGGATATTGAGGGAGTCGGTCGGAAGTTTTATATGCTTGCTGTCACAGTCGTCGTTCATCCGCCTGTAATAGAGTTTGACGCACGCCACTATAGATGGTTCCTCTCCTTGACATTACAAAGTGCTAATCAGGTTTGTGGATCGCTGGCAATGCTCTAACAAATCTCTCGAAGAGAGATACCTCCATCCATGGATGAAAAGAAAAGGCTTCCACGAATAAAAAATATAAAAGAGGTGACTGCCCAACTCTCGGGGAATAACTAACATGGATCCTGTCGCGGATCAAAAAGAGGTCGAGCTTATTTAAATGCGTGAAGATACTGAATTACCTGCTGAGGCACCACGACAAGATACGCGGCTATTCACATGGAATAACACCAAACGCATATTG
>CAYTDR010000894.1:0-2351 GCA_964436185.1 uncultured Candidatus Obscuribacterales bacterium
CAAAGCGAGCGGGAGCAAATGAAACTTCTTCACCGCTCTGTCACGTTCCTCCTGTCCGTATTCCTGATACAGATTTTCTTTTTCTCGATGTTCTGGCTCAATCTGGCTGATTCTCAACGAAAAGCGGAGGAGGCACGACACTCTCTCTCAGTGGCTCAGAGCGTCACCATGCTTCAACGAGGACTTCAGGAGTGGACATCTCTATTCCTGCTGGCAATCGCACAGGGCAAGCATCCCTGCGATGAGGCGCACTATCAAAAAACCAAACAACTGGACAGTGAATTCGATCATATCTCAAATCTGTTGCGCAAGGACTCCCAGGACTATGCGGAGATAGTGAAGTCCAGAAAAGGCTTCGAGTATATGAAGAAGAACATTCAAAAAATCAACAACATCCTCGAAAAAGGCGAGTTTGATCTGCCGACGTTATATGAGATCAAAGCAGAAACACAGCTTGGGATACGCGGGCATATCGGCGACAACACCACGTCTCTTTTGAAGATGATTGAACGTCACAGGAAGGCAGCCGAACTCAGTCGCCAAAGAGATGCCGAATGGCAGCAAAAATTTTCGCTGTTCGTTATAGCGGCCTTCTTGATCAACATGGGCGGACTCTCGATTGTTGTGCTCGGATTCATGCACACCGTGCTCAATAGAATCGGTTTGCTCAATGAGAACTTTGTGCTATTCGGCAAAGGGGCTCCTCTTAAACCGAGTGTTCCCGGGGCTGACGAAATCTCCAGCCTGGATGCTGCTTTTCGAACCTTGACAATGGATTTGGAGGAACGCACGGAAAAGGACCGGGCTGTCTTCACCCACATGCCCGCAGGTTTAATTTCGTGCAACGAAGCTGGTCTGATCGAAGCTTTCAATCCAACAGCGCACTATATGCTCGGTGAACCAGACGAACAGTTGGTGGGAACCTCGATCGCCGGTCTCTTAACCACCGCCAACCCGGAGGTTGAGAAGTCCTCAATTCCCGAAGATGGCAAATACCAGTTGCGCCGGGTCAATAACACTCATATTCCTGTCGAGCTGACCAAGAGCATGTATTTCTTGAAAGGACAGAAAAGGTTCTTGATTGCACTGGTAGACGTATCGGCACGCGAGGAGGTCGAACGTATGAAGCAAGAGTTCCTCTCAATGGTAAGCCATGACTTGCAAACTCCGCTTTCGTCGATCGGTGCCTGCCTCGAAATGTTGCGGATTATGATACCGGCAGAGGTATCAAAGGATGCGCAAAAATTTCTCGAGATCGCAGAGAACGAATCGAGCCGACTGATAAGGCTAACCAGAGACATTCTCGACCTGGCGAAAGCCGAGTCCGGACAACTGGTACTAAACAAGGAGCCGGTGTCATCGACCGCAATAGTTGAGCAATCTATTGGCGCAGTTTTGTACCTGGCGCGAAGAAAGGAGATTGAGATAGTCGACTCGTCGCAGCCAATCGACTTTTTGTGCGACCCGGACAAAATCAGCCAGATCCTGGTCAATTTTCTTTCTAATGCGATCAAGTATTCTCCGGCGAATACAAAGATCGAGGTGACGGCCGAGAAACAAAATGGTTCTATTTGTTTTTGCGTCGCGGACGAAGGACGAGGTATCCCGGAAAGCAGTCGAGAGCACGTATTCGACAGGTTCAAACAGGTCTTGGACGAGGACGCCAAGGTCGGGACAGGCTTGGGGTTGGCGATTTGCAAGATCCTAACTGAGGCACATGGTGGAACGGTCGGCGTAGACAGTGAAGAGGGAGTCGGCAGCATCTTCTGGTTTGAACTGCCGCTGGTAGACAGCGAAACAGCAGATTAGTTTCACTGCTCGGCATAATACCGGCATTCACAAAGTTGTACCAATATCCACATCAGCCAATCGAGCGGCACGAAAGCACAATGGAGACAACGGCCAACGGCGGCAGCAGTGAGTCGGTGCGCACGTTTAAGGAAGCATCCGTCGATTGCCACAGTCTGGTTAACTTTGTCGTCCATTATAAGTTTTTCTGGTTCCGCAATATCAACGTCTTCTCTCCCCTTCTTGGGAATCCAGGAATCAAGACATATGCTTGGGATCGGGGCGATCCGAAGGAGGATTATGGCCTTAGAAAATTATTCCAACAACTCTATTACCGAGAGCTCCGACACTACTACTGATACCACGTCAATATTGTCTCAAGACAGCCTTCCATCGAATGAGTTACTAGATTTCAAACCTGACGCGAGCTTAGACCCCAAGCAATTCGGATTCGCACAAGCCGAACAGTTCGACCTAGTACCTAGCGAGCCGGACACATCTCAAACAGATGACGCGACTCGCCAACTACCCGAGAGTAGCTCGACAGCCGAGGTCACCTTCAG
>CAYTDR010000894.1:2451-3753 GCA_964436185.1 uncultured Candidatus Obscuribacterales bacterium
GGCAATCCGGGATCGTAAAAACTCAACCAGGCAACCTACCCCCAAACCAGGGGATCGGAACTCCAATCCGCAACCTCAAAATCCACCGACCGGACCCGGGACGGGAGCTCCTCCACCTGGGCGACCGCCTGACGCTCCACCGCCGCTACGGCCTGGAGTCGGTCAACGTCCGCAGCACCAGGCAGTACCGCCACGGCTTCCAGGAGCACAGCCGCCGGTTCCAGGAGCACAACCGCCGATCGGACCGCAGCGCCCCGGCGATAAACCGGCCGACCCGAAAGGAAATGAACGTCCGAAAATCGTGGTAGTCACTGAAAGTGAGTACGTTGGCGACGCCAAGAAAATACTTAAACTCGACAAGAGTGCAACTGCAGCAGATGTCGAAAAAGACGTGAAGCTGCTGATTAGCCTGATGGGGTTTGAGAAGGATGAAAGTGGACCGGCACCCAAAGAGGCGTTGGAACGATATGCAAAGCTGACCGGCTCCAAAGTCGAAGATATCCCCTCTTACAAAATCAGAACCGGCGCTCAGAAAATTCTTAAAGAACTAGGACCTGCTGCGGTCAAAGAAATTGCGAAGACCGTCGTCCAAACAGACGATGCAGAGATTCGACGACGCGCTCGTCAGGTTCTCGATCACAGCGTCACCGGCAGCTCGGAGTGCAACCAGGCACTGCAGTTGTCACACAATTTGGACGCGGTACGCCTCAGAGACGGGCGCAGCCCGGAAACTGAGGAATTTCGAGCGAAGACGCTAGAGGAGCCAACTCCGAAAGTGACTGAAAAGGATTTTGCACGCGCAAAAGAGGTGAAGAAAGCATTGGATTCGGCAGTTGAGGACTTAGGCAAACAAGCAGGAGACAAGCCGTTCGAGCGCATCTATGAACGCCTGAAGGAAGTCAACGAGCTGACATCGCTCCCTGAAAAAGTCGCCCGACAAAGAATTTTTGCAGCTCGGCACATGAATGAAAACGGGCTGTATGAGGACGCTCTGCAACAATTGGAATGGGGATTGAAAGATGACATGAAGACCTGCGACGACCATTATGCCTTTCATCTCGTCGCAGTAGACGCACTCAAACAAGTAAGTCCGGAAACCGCAAAGGATTGGATGAAAAAGGCAGAGAAAGCCGGTGTAGATATGAAGTATCTTAGTGTAATGGGTGCACCGAAGTTCAAATAGGCAGATGTAAGATCCATTTGGCTTATGAACAAATCAATGCCCCAGGCATTGACACTGCACAGCCCAACCAGTCCAACGAGTTTTTCCGCCTCAGGCAACGACAAGCTTTTGCCGATCCA
>CAYTDR010000895.1:0-3751 GCA_964436185.1 uncultured Candidatus Obscuribacterales bacterium
GGTCTGCCACCATCACATGCACAGCATAGCTGTCAGGAGGCTTCCTCTAACTGATTGTCATTGGATACCTCCTCGCGCTTTCTTGGCGCACGTCCACAGAGATGAAAGCTGGTGAGCTTGATTACAAAAGCGCCGAGAATGAACACGAATAGGCTCGCTTTGCTCGCGGCTCGTTCTTGCATTTGCCTTTTCATGCGTTCTTGCAACTATCTACGGTTCTCTGCGCAGCGCTTGGTCCTTCGGAACCGTCGGGGGAATTTGCAGCTGTAGTCGTTCGTCCCTGATGGATACGCAGACCCTCCGAAAATCCTTGATTCGTGAACGAATCTTCAATGGCTGCCTCCGTGCATGTCTTAACGTGCAGAGACTGCCACAGCTTTCGGCTGCTTCCAATGGCAGGCCCCTGGCGGGGCACGCGAACGCGTCCATTGGGCATCAGAATGCTGTGTCTCCACAGCGGCACTAACACGCACTGGAGGTGCCACCATGAACAATACCATACACGTCATAGGCTATGTCGGTCAAAATCCGCACGCTATCTCATTCGGCGACACTGGAAACAAGGTCGTCAAATTCTCGGTGGCGGTGAAAGAGTTCTCCGCCAATTCCGAAGAAAACAAAACTCTGTGGATAGATTGTGATGCATGGAAAGATTAGATTTCATACTGCACCTCATTAAAACGATCAGGGAATTGCCTTGCGGAGACTCTTGAGGGGCTTGTACGGAAGCCGCGCAATCGCCTTTCTGGTTTTTTGATCGGGAGGCAAGAATAGAACCTCTCGTCTGCAGCTCACTGGATAGCCTGTGAGATGACCTGCCTTGCGAAGTTCGTGGACTCTATATAACGGCACGTCTAGCAAGCTGCCAATTTCGTGCGCAGTTATGAATCCGCGTTCTCTCATTCGATCATACCTGGATTTCAGCTTGTATACGCACTTCAATTGCTTGAGAGTGACAGGGTCGAAATACTTACCTTCGCCGCTGCGGAAGCCTTTCTCGTTAAGTATCGCCGCAATTTCTGGATAGGTGTGATCTTCGAGCAATCGATCGAATTCTGCGATCGCTTCAGGTGATGTTTGACGCAACTGCCAATTCTTTACTGGTAGCGGTAGCGAAATTGACTTGACGGCTCCGCCCTTGAATCGCACGTGTACTTGGATATCGCTTCCTCTCTTTAGAGTTATATCTTCAACGATCAGTCGTAAGAGGCGCTTGCGTTCACGGTCGATGGACTCTAGCGAGTTCCAAAGTTTCGGGAAATCAGACGGCAGTGCAAGGATCTGATCTCGTTGCTGTTGAGAGAGTGATAGTTGATCTGCTTTGGATTCCTTTTCATATTGTTTTTGTAGCTCAGTGAGTCCGCGCAGTTTCTCATTCCAGTCAGCTTCCAGCGATGCAGCAACTAAACGGTTATCGGGATCTACCTTAAGATATCGTCGACGAGCAAGTTCAGCTTCGTATCTCATCCTTTCGACATGCTTCTTTCGGATTTCATCAGCTTCATGTAGACGGGACTGAAGTTCATCTTGAACAGAGAGCGCTACCTGCACCGCCAGCGGTGACACTGCCTCGACAAGTAGTTCAGATATACACTCATCTATTGCAGCTCCTGGAATTGACTGACACGGTTTGGGCAGGCACTCGTTTACCTTTGCTCGTGTGCATTGGTATTCCGGATACAGTTTTCCTCCACGTGAGTAATAGCGAACCGTCATTCTCTTGCCGCAGAGTCCGCACAAAATAATTCCTTGAATGAGTGCTGGCCCTTCTCGGGGTGGACTTTTTCTGCGATCAAGTCCATGCGCTTGCGAGCTTTCTTGCAAACGGCGCTCGTTCTCTTCGAATTGCTCCAGGGAAATGTATCCAGGATGTGCGTTCGGAATGAATGCCACCCATTGGTCGCGTGGAACCTGCTTCGAAACAGATGTTCCGTCTGGTCTCTTGCGTGTATGTACTTTTCCGTAACAGTAAACTCCCGCATAACGTGGATTGTGCAGAAGCTGCAAAGCTTTGCCGTACGTCAATTCATCCCAAACTACTTCTCCACGGTGCGGCCCCCTTATTATGTTGCGGGGGAACTGAATCTTCTTCCTGCGTAATTCTCTGCATGTAGAGAAGGCAGTCCCTGTCCGAGCGAAGGTATCAAAGAAAAGCCTTATCGTTTGCTGAATTTGTTGATCGGGGTCGAGTTGCACCTCGTCATTCTCAGTGTAGACAAATCCAATAGGCAGTTCGACCTTGAGCTCGCCGCGCCTTGCTTTATTAATTATGCCACCATGTAATCGAGCTTTGAGAACATGTAGTTCGAGTTCGCTCATGGTGCCCTTCATGCCTAAGAGCAAACGATCATTGATCTGCGCCGGATTGTAAACGCCATCCTCGTCGGCAATCAAAGTATCGGACAACGCGCAAAGCTCAAGCAAGCGGTGCCAGTCTGATGAGTTTCGAGCCAGGCGAGAGACCTCAAGGCTCAGCACAATGCCGGCTTTACCGAGGCTCACGTCCGCCACCAATTGCTGAAAGCCTTCTCGGTCAACAGCCTGTGCGCCTGATTGTCCGAGATCATTGTCCACAACGACTATGCTATTCGCTGGCCAACCAAGTGCTACCGCTTTATCACGGAGGGCATACTGACGCTTCGTGCTCTCAGTATTCTCCACCACCTGTCGGAGTGTTGATTGTCTAACGTACAGATATGCTTTGCGCTTAAGATGGGATGCTGTTACCTTCTGTTGTGCGGTCTCAAACGGCATGTGCCACCTCCAATGTTGTTTGTAGAATCATGTTCGCGATTACACTGACCATTTCGTTTGTGATTCCCGTGTGCAAGTCCGGCAATACTGACACGGGTTCCTTAGCCGGCGCGAATTGAGGCAGCGACGGCGTGATACTGACCAGCTGCAACCAGGCAGCCATACCACGAGATATGAGGAGGGACAGTCCAGAGGATCTGGCAACTTTCCCTGCGATTATTCGACGGCGAAGCTCTTCGTATTCCTGCACGTGCTCCTTCCCTGAGACCCTCACTGCAACGTCTATTTTTGAGGTTTTTTTTTCGAGCGAGACAATGCTCGTTCAAGACTACGTCTATGAATATCAATGCCAAATTTCTCTTTCACCAGCCGCACCACATCTGGTGTTTTCAGGGTCGCGTCTTGACTCTTGCATTCCTCAATGAACTTAACTACTTCTCCCGATAGTTTGTGAGCTTCGCGTGGGCCCCGTTTCTCTGGAATGAAACCGGCCAGTCCTGCGTGCTCGAATTCGGACTGCGCTTCGTAGAATGAAGGTCGAGAGAATCCGAATGCCGCGGCAGCATTAGTGATTGACCAATTATCTTCTTTGACTCTGCGCAACATTTCGTATTTGACCTGTATCAGATCTCGTGGATCGAAGAAGTCGTGTGATTGAAATAGCTCATCCACAACCTTGTCAGCGCGCGAGTTTAGCGTGCCCAGCTTTTTGAGAGACTCAAGCTTCGGATCACTTTTTTGTTTCTTCGCCACCAGCTAACCTCCGGAAATTGCGTAAATATTATTACGCCGCAGGCTGTACAAAGTCAATGCTTGCCATCCGGCAGTTGTGTAATCGTGGAGCCGCATAATGCCGCATTTATCATGTGCCCAAGAGAGCGCAATGAAATGCTGGAGCGGCAAAAATAATTTGACACGGGCGGCAAACTCTCCTTTACACTTCTGTCGATTTTTCCTTCCAATCTCTCAAGGATTTGATTAGCCGCAATAACTCGGC
>CAYTDR010000896.1:0-3750 GCA_964436185.1 uncultured Candidatus Obscuribacterales bacterium
AAGAACGCCTTGATCTTCTTTGACCATGGCTTTGCCTTCGTACATGATTTTGTCAGCGTCTGCTTTGCTGTTGGTCTCTACATGTCCCGACAGGTTTGTCTGGTTTGTCTTCTCACCAAGCACATCATCAAGTCCCAGAACATTGCCGCTTTTCGCTGGATCGGCTGGTTCAGCGAGCGCAGGCTCCGGTGTTTGAGTAGTGGTCTCGAGTTTAGACCTATCAGTGGAGTTAATCTCGGGCGTGGCAACCAGCCCTGACGTCGCTACTTGAACATCTTGCAAATCGGCCTTGGCAGTATGGATGGAATTATCGATTCCATTGCTGCGCGCTTGCAACTTATTTGCTTGAGGTTGCTCCACCGCAGATGGTGACGCTATTCGCTGGTTTATAGGTAACTGAAACTTGCTGATGTCATTTGCATCCTTGACTGAGGCATTGGCTGACAGAGGAATAGAAACAGCGACCACGGTATAAGCAATCACCCAGGTCATAGGTTTCTTGGTACGTTCTCTCATCTCAGCATCCTCCACAACGGCGCGAGCTAAGTCCACGAGAGGGAAACACCTCTTGCAGTCTGTCGTTCTGCGCTACTCGGAATGAGTCGCACTCGCGCTCATCCACTTTCCTACACGTATTTTTTACACAGTCTTAGACACGCTTAAACGCTTGGCAACCCACCCGTTATTGCGATTTTACTTTGCAACCAGCATGTCAACAGCTTCAGAAGCATCGTCAACAAAGACTCGAAGAGAATCTCTCGAGCCTGCTCAAAATCGATATCCAAGATATATACAAAAGGACTTTTGATCTCGAATTCTTTCTAGAGTCGTTATATCAAAATTCAAGCATTTCGTCCGCACGGCAAATCGAAAATCTCAACTACTTATACTTAGCGAGAATCGCGCTCCAGGCGGCTTCTTGAGAATTGAATTTGCGATCTTTGGCAATAGTGACCCAGGAACTCAATCGTTGCGCCACACCCGGACAATCGCCAATTGGTCTCTCCTTAAATACGTTCATGACGTCATCAATAGCCTTCAACGACTGCTCGACTCGATTTAATTGAAGGAGTTTATCGGCGACGCCAATAATTCTGCTGAAGCTATTGCAAATCATTCCTTTCGCCAACACCTTCTCATTTTTTATGCAGTATTGCAGTTCTTCATTAAAGAAACGAAGAGCATCATCAAACCGATCTTCACCATACGCGATATCGCCTTTCGAATAGATGACGAAGGAAGGAAACCACGGGCTGTTCCCATTTACTTTCTTATATTCGCTCGTGATGTTTTCAATCCACTTTCGCGCTTCATCGTATTTCCTCTCAACAATGGTATTTGACGTAATCCTGCATCCTACTACAAACCTTCTTGCCGGATCGAGCGGATGAGGATCGTTGCTGAGCAACTGCCATTGCCTTAGATAAGTTGCTTTCGCTTCCTTGCGTTTTCCCCATTGGTCATACAGTTCTGCCAACCTGTAAAGGTCATCAATGTATGCGGTTCGATTTCCGCTCTTCTCCCAAAGGACGATACCACGCTGATACCACGGTTCCGCTTCTTTAAATTGATTCAGTCTCCTATATGTATCGCCTATGTTGAATATAGCGACTCCGATTGTGGTTCTATCATTCAGTTTCGTGCCTATCTTTAGAGCTTCGCGTGACAGCTTCTCACTTTTTACATAGTCTCCAGCTCTGAAATAATTGATGCCTAAACGAGCCAGAATCATCGCCCTTCTCATTTCTTGCTCGTTTTGCGAGAATCTCTTGGGAATTTTTACACCGTTAAGAAATCGTCGATCATCTTCCAAAAGCTCGGGCGTCAAATAGGTGTCCGAGACACGACACAAGTAGCTTCGATACTCCTCTGCACTACCTGACACTGCGGCTTCCTTGAACTCGTCTTTAATTATTTTCGCGGCCTCATCGTATCGTTTCATCTTCATGAGCGCTACGGTCACTGGTGTTCTCAAATCCATAATGTCGGTTCGCTTGAGTTGTTTGATCGCCGAACCCAGAGCCAAAGCGCGCCTCATAGCTACGAGACCCTCTTCTTTGAAGTTGCGCTTAAAAAGAAACTGCCCAAGACTCTTCAGCTCTTCAACGGGTAAAATCGGATAGGCTTTTCCACCGTCAGCATACAAAACTGCAGCCTGTTTCAAGTCTCCCTCCAGCTCATAACAAAATCCCAGGAGAGAGAAGGCGCGCTGTTCAGCTCCATCTCCGCGTCCAGTGGGATAATTTTTTTTATCCATTGATTCAAGCAGAAGTTGTTTGCCTTTGGCGAAATTGCCGCAAGCAATCTCTAAACGCGCCATATGAACGAGGGAGTCTCTATATCGATTACTCGTCGGTCCAAATTTTTTGGCAGCCAGATGTGCGATCACAAGGATTCGACGCGCCTTATCCATCTCACCGCGGCTCATCAGTTCCTTAGCCTTGTCAAAGAGAACATCGCAGTCGTCGACCGATGTTAGCGTTGATTCAGACTCAATCTCGATTTGCTCAGCCGCTTCCTCCTGCCCGGATTTTTTCAAAAAATTGATGTACTGCTTGTTCATCTCCACTTTGATATCTAAGTTTCCAAGCCCACGATCGTGCGAAGCAATTGCTGCTTTAAACTTCTCGTTTGCCTCCTGCGGCCTGTCCAACTCTGCCAGCGCCCTGGCAAGTACAAACTCTGCACGCGCCTGCACTTTATAAAGATCCCGCTCCTGGCTTTGGCCAAGCTCAGACGATTGCAGCGCACCGCGGATTTTTGCCAGCGCCTCTTTGAGAAAACCTTCTGCTTTGGCGGGTTTGTTGTTTTGAACAAGGCAATCAGAAAAATCAATCAGCAATCGTGGAACCTGCATCAGGTCGTTGCTCCGCCCTGATGAGTCGAGTGCCTTTTGAAAAAGCCTTTCCCTGGTGGCGGGATCCTTTTCCTTCGTGGCTTGAGTCCAGTATCGATCGCAAGATGAACTTTGGGATACCGTTTCGTCTCCACAGGCAACCAATGAGAGGAAAGCGAAGATAACACAAAGGGCGCGTCCTTTCATGATCGCGCCGTCAAACCGTCACGAGCTTGGACAGATGAGGAGCAACAACCACAGCCAGACTCTCAAGCAGACGCTCATCCTCTTTCGTGAAGTTCGCTACCGAGTCACTGTCGATATCGAACTGTCCAAGGATGGTCTGTCCGTCACGGATGAGAACAACAATTTCCGAACGGGTCTCGATAGTGCAAGCGAGATAGTTGTCGCGTTGGGTGACGTCATCAACAATGATGTTCGTATTTTCTTGCACAGCGCTACCGCAAACACCCACACCGATCTCAATCTCAGTGTGGTCAGTCGGTTTTCCCACATATGGACCCAGTATGAGTCGTCCGTCCTTGAGCAGATACAACCCGACCCAATTCCAAGAGGGGAAAGATTCCTGCAAGAGCTTTACTACCTGCAAAAGCACTTCATGTGCGCTTCCGTGAAGTTCATCCACCTGTTTTAGAATATGTTCCTGGGTCTCAGACAGCCCTTCAATCATGGCTAACCTCCTACGCTAGAATCAGCTTTTGTCTGATTCAGCCTTTTGTTTAACATACCTTAGCCGACCATCCATATCCTTTTCTGCTTCCGTCTTCAGGAAGGCTTCCTTGAAAGGAATGGGAAGATGGCTGTCCGAGGCATTGGTGAGAACCAAGTAAGTATGTCCATCGGTACTCTGATTCAAGACCCAACTTCCTTCGAAGCGAGACAGACTATCTGAC
>CAYTDR010000897.1:0-3749 GCA_964436185.1 uncultured Candidatus Obscuribacterales bacterium
GTTCGCGGCCTCAAGCGGCGGAACGATCTCGCCACCGGCGAAGACCTGGATGGTTGTGATCTCGCTGTTTTGTTGGACAGTGCAGACCAAGCCCATTTGCTGAAGGTGGGCTTTCCGTCATGGACGGGAAAACTGGAAATTTGGAAACTTCCGGCCAATGCCGATGCTTTTCCGGTGATTCAGCAGAATATCGCGCGATTGCTTGTTCGGATGATTCTCGAGGGTGGCAAGAGAGCACCCGAAGTCATTGCTCAGAGCAAGTTGGTTGAAGCAAAAGGCAGCTCCACCGCCAAGCAAAAAGGAAACGTGCGAGTATCTCTCGACACGAAGAGACGGCGCGGTAAGAAAGTAACCATTGTGACAGGGTTAGCTCTAACAGAAGAGGAATTGGAAGAGCTTGCGGCCAGCCTCAAGAAGGTTTGCGCAACAGGTGGGACTGTTCAAGACGGAGTAGTCGAAATCCAGGGAGACCACCGCGAGCGAGTGCTAAACGAGTTACAGAAGCGAGGATTCAAGGCAAAACGCTCCGGCGGTTAGCTAGTGAAGGCGCTAATTGTCGAACCCGAGACGTGGTGCATACTAGCCTGGAGTAGTTCCGGTTTATTGCCGACTTCTGGCAAGCAGTGGCGAAGCCTGTCAAAATATGTTTGAGTCGAGAGGTTTGAATTGACATGAGCAGGTTTGCAAACGAACTTAAAATTCTGTCTTCAGTGGCATTATTCGCAGCTTTGCAGCTGAGTGCATCTGTGCTCGCTTCTGAGGCTGATATTCCGGCTTCATTCAATAAATTGAATAAAGAGCAGCAAACGGCATGCATCGAGTTGGACGCTCTCAATCGCACTCACAAGGTGGAGTGCCTCGAGGAGCGACTCTGGCGCCTGGAGCACAGAGCCTTCAAAGTCCCAAGCACGACGAGTAAGCCGGTAAGGGAAAGAATAAAGGCATTGGCGGCTGAGCTGACGCCCTCGGAAGAGATTATCGAAGAGGTGCGCACGCGGATGGCCAAGACGAAGGGAGGAAAGCTGCCACCGGATTTGATTCGAAGCAAGAGTGGTATCAGGGAAGTCGACGCAAACGAGATCGATACTAACAGTAGTAGCACCACTGGAATGCGATCATCCGATGGTAACAGTGCAGGTTACGCCAAACTATCGGATCAATTGAATAAGCTGGAATCTACCATGGCAAAGCTCAAGAAGATAGCGCAAGGCGATGCCGCTGCTAGCGAAGTCGATGGGGACAGTTCTCAGGATCAGGCTTCCGCTCCGACCGATGAGGCCGATACAGGGATTGAAGAGCAACATAGTCGCGCCGAGGAAATAGGCGAGGCAGCTCCGCAATCAGGCGAAGGTGATCGGTCGAGCACCGGAACTAGTGCCAGTGAAAGTGGTTGGACAGGTGAACATAACTTGCCGGGAGAGCAAGCGGCGAAGAGCGCTGACGCCCTGGAAGTCGGATCATTTGCGGAGCTGAATCCATCGCAACAGCTAGCGGCCCTCGAGATCGAACACCATGATAAACTGGGCGCCGGCAAAACCGAATCGAGATTGAGGCAGTTAGAGATCGAGATCATGGGTGCTGACTATGTTGCCGGCGGAAAATCCGAGGCGGCGCGGCTAAAAGCCCTAAACGCGAGTAGCCCTGCCTCCACGCTATCTATCAAACGGGCCATAAAGGTGTTGAAAAATCAACAATAGAAGCACGTGTTACTCCCGCTCAAAAACGGTTGAACGAGTCGAGGCAACCGAAGCTGACGTCAAACAAAACTGAAGAGGCAAAGAACGTTGTCGGAAAAAATTGATCTGCTCTTTCGATCTCTTAAGACCAGAGAGCTCACACTTCCTAATCGCATCGTGATGGCACCCATGACCAGAGGAAGGAGTCCGGGAGGCGTACCGACAGAGAGTTCCGTGCGTTACTATTCACGCCGTGCACTGGGAGGAGTTGGTCTGATTGTCACGGAAGGGACCTTTCTCGATCATCCGTCGGCGAGCGGGTATCCGGATGTTCCCGTGATTGCTGAAGGTGATGCGCTGGCTGCCTGGGCCCGAGTGGTTTCAGCAGTGCATACGGCAGGAGGTCGTATCGCAATGCAGCTCTGGCATGTGGGTAGTTATTGCCGTCCAGGATTTGACAGAGGCGAGCAAATTGTCAACTGGGCACCGTATGCAGTATCGCATCCGGGACTCGTTAGACAGGGCATAGCCCGAACACCTAGAAAAATGGTGAGCAACGACATCGATACAATGATCGATTGTTATGCTCGCGCAGCCGGGCTTGCAAAATCTATCGGTTTCGATGCCTTGGAGATTCATGGTGCCCATGGCTATCTTATCGATCAATTCTTCTGGTCAGCCACCAACAAACGGATGGACGATTATGGTGGTACTTTGAGAGAAAGGACAAAATTTGCCCAGGAGATCGTTCGCGCTGTTCGGAAAAGCGTCGGGGCGAGCTTCCCTATCATCTTCAGATTTTCAAATTGGAAACTGAATGTTTACGATTCGAGCGGAAGGATCTTCAACACTCCGGGCGAGCTGGTTGAGTTCCTCACGCCGTTATGTGAAGCCGGCGTCGATGTTTTTCACGCCAGCACAAGACATTTCGATCATCCTGAGTTTGATGGTTCGCCGCTGAATCTCGCCGGCTGGACGAAGAAAATCACTGGTCACCCGACAATTACGGTCGGGAGCGTTGGACTGACGGCAGACTTCATCTCCGAGAGGCAAGGTCAGTCGGTCGGCGCGGACAAACTGAATCGTCTTCTCGAACGCCTGGAGAACGAGGAATTCGATTTGGTTGCTGTAGGCAGGGCTTTGCTTGCTGATCCATTCTGGGTTTATAAAGTGCGGCACCAACTTTGGAATGAGATTGATGTCTATGACAAGTCGTGCCTCGAAAAGCTGTACTAACGCATATATGCGAGAAAGTATTCGGCAGAGGGCGGAAGGCATCTGGTAACATACAGGGCCAGGATCGTATGTCCTGTATCCGTTGATAGGGCGAAAACGTCCTGAAATTCATTGGACCGAGGAATCTAAGAGTGAAGAAAGAAACAATTTTATGCCTGGCAATGACCGCTGCCATTTCGATGCAGATGTCCGCAGCACTGCCAGGTCATGCCAAGGTCTGGACCATCGAAACTCGCCAGGCTCAGCTTATGAAGGATATAAATTACGGACAGAGAACAAAGCTCCTGAATAAGAAAGAAGCTGACCGGTTGCGCAAAGACCTGGCCAAGTTCGTTAAGAAGAAAAAGAAACTGAAATCTGAAAACAATGACAAGCTCACGCCGGAGGCTACGGCGGAGTTGCAAAAAGATCTGGATAGTATCAGTGAAGCTTTGAAAGAATCCAAGAGCAACGGCAAATAGCCGTTGCTCGGCTGTCGAATCGCTTATGGATGCGCGTGAATTCCCGGTCTCTTCGAGCGAGATTCGTTGTGAATCCAGTCTGCGACTAGCGTAGCAAGTTGATCGGTCAGTTGGTTTTCCTCCAACAACAGATGTTCACCGTCACCAGCTACCAACAATAGCTTGTCATCTACCGAGAGGTCGTTGAACAGTTTGATCGTGCCTTCCGGCTTGACGAGCTGATCTTTGAAGCCAGCCAGGAGCAAAACCGGGGTCTTTTCAATCAACGTTGCTGCATCGTAGTTCCCCTTCATAAAGTCATTGAACTGTTTCAGCTCTTTGGCCGAAAGCTCCATCCTGTTCGACTTGTCAGCTTCCCACTGGTGTTGCAGTAC
The DNA here is from genome assembly GCA_964436185.1 of uncultured Candidatus Obscuribacterales bacterium. GTDB lineage: Bacteria > Cyanobacteriota > Vampirovibrionia > Obscuribacterales > Obscuribacteraceae > CAYTDR01. Next base: position 3,748 of record CAYTDR010000897.1, read on the forward strand.
GG
>CAYTDR010000898.1:0-3746 GCA_964436185.1 uncultured Candidatus Obscuribacterales bacterium
CATGATCATGACATGCCGTGATGCCAGGTATTGCCACACGCTGCGATGTTCCGAAATCGATGGTGTATCGACACTGCTAATATGTAGTGAACACGGCGCTCCGGAGTCTTGACATGAACGAATCAATGCGCAATCACCCCTTGCCGGATATCGACAACGAGCAAGCTCGATTGGATGAGGATGCCGTTCGCAGCCAAAACTGGAAGCGTTGGGGCCCCTATCTGGCGGAACGGCAGTGGTCCACCGTACGCGAAGACTACTCGCAAAACGGCGAGAGCTGGAACTACTTCCCGCACGACCACGCTCGCAGCCGCGCCTACCGCTGGGGTGAGGATGGCATTCTCGGTATCACGGACAGAGAATGCCGTCTGTGCTTTGCTCTCTCTATGTGGAACGAAAAGGACCCGATTTTGAAAGAGCGCCTTTTCGGTTTAACCGGTCCCGAAGGCAATCACGGTGAAGACGTCAAAGAATGCTACTTTTACCTCGATTCCACTCCCACCCATTCTTATATGAAAGGACTGTACAAGTATCCGCAACGAGAGTTTCCTTATGGTCGCTTAGTCAGCGAGAATCAGCAGCTCTCTTTAAGCGATCGAGAGTTCGAGCTGACTGACACCGGCATCTTCACGGACAATCGCTACTTCGATGTATTCGTCGAATATGCAAAAGGCAGTCCCGACGATATTCTGATCAAAATCACAATCGTCAATCGTGGGCCCGCACCAGCAAAGCTACACCTTTTGCCGACTTTGTGGTTCAGGAATACGTGGGTATGGGGTTGTGCGCACGAGGGATGCAGCATGAAACCCCGCATTCAAGCAATCGCACCAGATCTGGTAGAAACGGAGCACGAAACCCTGGGCAAGTTTTTTTTCGCCTATGATCGAGCGCCCGATGGCAACGTTCCGAGGGCGCTCTTCACTGACAACCACACTAATGCAGAACGCGTATTCGGCGTTACGAATGATACTCCTTACGTCAAAGATGCCTTTCAACAACTCCTGATCGAAGGACGCCAGGAAGCAGTCAACCCGCAGTCGATCGGAACCAAAGTCGCACCCCACTACCTGCATGAATTTGCACCAGGAGAATCGCGTACGTTCAATCTACGCATTTACAGCGAAAGCGACGCTCCGAAAGAACCGTTTGGAGAATCCTTTGATCGTATTTTCAATCAACGAAAAAAGGAGGCAGACTACTTCTACAACTCACGAATTCCTTCTCAATTGAGTTCGGAGGAGAAGGAGGTTTGCCGCCAGGGTTATGCTGGACTTTTGTGGTCGAAACAGTTTTATCACTATGTACTGAAAGACTGGTTGGACGGTGACCAATTCCAGCCGCCACCGCCGGCTGAGCGAAAGCTTGGCAAAAACAACGAGTGGAAACACTTCTTTGCTCGCGACGTTGTTTCCATGCCGGACAAATGGGAATATCCATGGTTCGCTGCGTGGGATCTCGCATTTCACATGGTGCCATTCGCCCGAATCGACTCACAATTCGCCAAGCACCAGCTAACATTGTTTCTGCGCGAGTGGTACATGCATCCAAATGGGCAACTGCCAGCCTATGAATTCAACTTTAGCGATGTCAATCCGCCTGTGCATGCCTGGGCAGCATGGCGCGTCTACAAGATTTCCGACGGACGAAGAGAACGAGACACATTATTCCTGGAAAGTGTTTTTCAAAAGTTGCTGCTCAATTTCACCTGGTGGGTAAACCGAAAGGATCTGGAGGGCAACAATCTATTTTCCGGAGGCTTCCTCGGACTGGACAACATCGGTGTCTTCGATCGCTCCAAACAACTACCGACCGGCGGTCATTTGCAGCAAGCTGACGGCACTGCGTGGATGGCGTTTTATTGTCTGACGATGTTAGCGATCTCACTTGAGCTGGCGACAACCAATCCAGTGTATGAGGACATGGCATCGAAATTCTTTGAGCACTTTGTCATGATCGCCGACGCAATCAACGAGTTGGGAGGTCGTGGTCTTTGGGACGACGACGATGGTTTTTACTACGATCAGTTGAAGCTCGATACCGGCACCACCCGGCTGAAAACGAGATCGCTCGTGGGCCTGCTTCCTCTTATCGCCGTGACAGTGATTGATGAGGACAAGATTGACAAGTTAAGCGGCTTCAGCAAGAGGCTGAAGTGGTTCATAAAGCATCGGTCGGATCTGGGGGGCTCGATCTCCTACTGCGATAGATCGAAGTCGAAACGTCACAGGCTTCTATCAATTCCCAGCCGTGAAAACTTGCAACGCATGCTCGCTTACATGCTTGATGAAAATGAGTTCCTGTCAAAATTCGGCATTCGCTCGCTCTCAAAAGTGCATCTACAGAAACCATATGTCTGTTATGTGGACGGCGTTAGGAACAAGGTAAAGTATGTCCCCGGCGAAAGCGATAGCTACTTATTTGGTGGCAACTCAAACTGGCGAGGACCGATTTGGTTCCCTATAAACTACCTGATAGTGGAAGCCCTCGAAAACTATCACCATTTTTATGGTGATGAATTCAAAGTCGAGTGCCCTACAGGTTCGGGCAATATGATGAACTTGCAGCAAGTTGCTGATGAAATTTCCCGCCGGCTCGCGACGATCTTTCTTACTGATGATACCGGTGCACGACCCTGCAACGGAGACGATTCGTTCTTTGCCACAGACCAAAACTGGCGCGACCTGATTCTTTTCCATGAGTATTTTCATGGCGAAACGGGCAGAGGATTGGGAGCGAATCACCAGACAGGCTGGACCGCTCTAGTTGTAAGATGCCTGGAAAGCTTACGCTAACCTATGGTACGGAGTTCCACAATCAAAGCGATTTGCTTGATGTTGGTTGCGACATCTCTGGCTTTTGCGCTATGCCTCCTCATGTTTCTCGTACCCGCTCACGCGCAGGAAGCGGACGATCAGTCTCACGGCGAAGAAAACAACATTGCTTCCGTTGAAACAGTGACCACCGAGATAGTGCGAACCGAGTTGCAGTTGATGAAGCTCGCTGCAACATTTCACTCCGCTTGGCTCAAGCCTTCCAGATTTAAGTCGTGGCGCCTCTTTGCGTATAAACTCGCGGGCTCAGGATGTATCAACGGTGGAATAACTACAATTGCAGCATCACGCTTTGAATACGCTGACGATCCGTCCAGAGCGCCGCGCTCGTATCTAAAAGCTGGACATATAGTCAATCTAACCGGTGCCTCTATCCTGTTTGGCGGAACTTTGACCGAATGTCTAATTGATCGCATTTCAGAAAGACGTATCGTAATACAGCAACTGGATCCAAAGACCGCCCTCGATCGATTTGTTTCGCTGAGAACTCGGCTTGACGACCTGCTCGCCCAGAGAAAGGAACTGTTTAAGAATTGCTCAGGCCTTACTCCCACTCAAAAGCAGATTCTTGACGTTGACGGATCGGTTCTGCAGGATCTCAGAGAACTCATGTCTGCCGAATTTCGTCATGCATACCGCGACGTCGCACATTTGCGCAGCGTCCGAAATTCATCGAATGCCACCACTCTTTTTAGTGCAGCTACCGCTGGATATTTGGGTTCTCTACAATCGTTGTTATCGGTAGCAAATCGCCAGCCAAAGCAAACCGGCGTAGCGGGAATCGGGTTCATGTCGTCCGGCTCAAGCGTTGCCGTGTCTCCATTGCTCGTTAGCTGGGCCGGTTCACTGGCCAAGCACAAGGCCACAACAAGACTACAATCGAAAGGCATTCTGTTGTCGGATTTGCCGGAG
>CAYTDR010000899.1:0-3740 GCA_964436185.1 uncultured Candidatus Obscuribacterales bacterium
CTTCTACCTTCGAGCTGCCAAATCAGAGGATGCAATCTTGTTGATCTTTCTCTAAACGTTTGTCTTAACACATTTGCATTGAAGAAACGCCCCCATATTTCCAGCATTGCGACCCAATCCAAGTTATTTTGGCATTAGGGGCCTTTTATGCGCATAACACCTATTTTTCCGGAAGAACTCAAGCAAATTTTTCAAGAGTTGCGGCTGAAAAAGGGGCTCTTTGACTCTCTAAGCGTTAAGTTCAGTGCATCGCATATAGTGGCATCGAAGTAAGTGAGCCGTGGACCGAACGGTACTTCCTAGGCAGAGCTTGCCAGCGACGCCAACGAGGTATAATCACAACCACCTAACGTGTTTATCCAATGCAGGTGTATCGTATGGGCACAGGCTTTTCGACTGAGATCGAAGAAGAAACGGAAGTTCAAACGCAGAAGAGCATTCGCTGCAAGAGTTGCTCCCATACGATTACCACTGCGGAACTGGCCATCCAGCCACATGAGCACACATTCCGCAATCCCGCGGGATTCTCGTTTCACGTGCTGTGCTTCAGTGAGGCTGAGGGCGCCGCTGATGTTGGACCTCCGACCACAGCAGCCTCATGGTTTCCAGGGTACGCCTGGACTTTTGCTATTTGCAAGCAGTGCAACACGCACCTCGGTTGGTGGTATCGAGGAAAAGATCGCTTCGCAGGGTTAATCGCGACACGTCTACTACGGTAGATTCACTGCCTCGTCATGTACTCGTAATGACGGGTATCGACAACTCCATTTGCGGCAAGTCATAGATAAGTAAGTGCAGTCGATTACACAAGGAAATCTGCAATGTCATTCACCAAATTATCGTGTCTGCGCATTGCCCACTCTCGTCACCGTGCAGTTTCAGGCGATTAGTGGGCATCGTCCTTAGAGCTGACGCGACGTTCTTCAATCCAGCAGGGCACCATATCTGGTGCACATACCAAACCCGTCAAGATTCGATCTGGCAATTGGAAAGCGCTTCCTGCAGCTCAGCTATGGCATTTATGGAAATCTTCGAATTTCTTAGAGAGAGCTTCTTGAGCCGGTCCAGTCGCTTCAAATCCGGCACGCAAGAGTCATCGACCATGGTGCCATCCAACCACAGTTTCTCCAGCTTGTTCAAACCTCTCAAGTATGCCAGAGCCTGGCTTGATATGGAGGTTCCGGACAGATCTAGCTCTTTGAGATCCACCAGTTTTTTCAGATTCGCCAGCTCCCAGTCATGCACCTTGGTGTCGCTCAAATCAACTGAATGAAAAATGTCAGGTGCAATGAGCGAGATGAAAGAAAGATCCACGCTGTCATCGCCTTTGACTTCCAGTTGTAGTCTTCGGCCAGCGGGCAGGTTAACGCTGCCTCTCAAGTCTGCATAGTGCTCCCAGAATTCCTCGTCGTCGGCAGACTCGACAAGCACCTCTCCGTAACTTCGTTCTCCAGGAAGTACGAGCGTTCTAAACTCCTCATCGGTTTGTTGACTCACCCCTCTCTCTTCAACTTTTGGTGCAGTGGAAGTTGATTGCGAGGTTGTGGGTGAATCGCCGATCAGCTTCCCTTGCGGAGTTGCCGCGATTGCCACCAGACCACCGGTGACCATGAAGGTCACACCTATTTGCAAAAATAAACGGACCAGGTCAGGCACAGGAGGACCTTTATGAGTAGCCGTGATGGTCGGCGGCGCAAACACCGGCGCGTACTGAAGCGGCGCGCCCTTCGGACCATATTCTTTCCACGGTGGGACCACTCCCATCGATGCCGCCAGGAGGACGCCAAGAAAAAATGCCAGCTTCTGTCTTTTGTTCAAAACGCTCGGTTTGCTTAACTCTACGAATCAGATTTCAACTAATACCATAACTCCATTGAACAAGGCGAGCGCCCAACAGAACAACTTTACATCCCTTCGATTGGATGGATTTTGAATCTGATCATCACTGTTTTGATTTAAAATCTGAATCCTGACCGAGGCAAATCAGATAGACTTCCAATCGATCTGGTTTCAAAGTGCCGGAGAGATAACAACGCTCCCGGTAATGACATCCAGTCCACCAAGAAATCGTTCTTGAAGCTGTGGCAAGCAGGAAGACACTCAGTCATGCAGCGTATTCAGTGAGGCAGATTATGAACGATCAATACCAGTATTTGTCAGGATTCTGGAATCACTTGCAAACCGAGGCAGAAAAGGGAGCCCTGCCAGAAGGGCAGAATTCACCACAAAAGCCTCCCCTGGGTTTGTACGCTGAGCAGTTGAGCGGTAGCTCTTTTCTTTCTCCCAGGCATGAAAATCTTCGCTCCTGGTTGTACAGGATCAGACCGTCAGTGCTGCACTCGAAATTCGAAAGATTCGAGCATGCGCTGCTGAAAGATCGCCCCTTCGATGAGGTCGAACCTTCTCCCAATCAATTGCGTTGGAATCCAATCGTGATCGATCCGAAGAAGAATTTCGACTTTATCGACAGTCTGGTCACTATTGCCGGTAATGGAGGCACGGGCTCCGTCCGCGGCTCCGCTGTACATCTCTACGCTGCCAGTCGTTCAATGGCAGACAGATACTTTTACGATTCAGATGGCGATCTGTTGATCGTACCGGAACACGGCTCGCTGGATTTGCACACCGAATTCGGACTGTTGCGGGTGAGTCCGTGGGAGATTGCGGTGATACCAAGAGGAGTCAAGTTCCGGGTGCATTTGCCCGATGGCACCGCCCGTGGTTATATCTGCGAGAACTTCGGTCCGCCCTTCAGGCTGCCTCATCTTGGACCGATTGGCTCCAACGGATTGGCCAACCCGAGAGATTTCCTTTCGCCGGTCGCCTGGTATGAGGATCGAAGGAGCGAAGTCGAGTTAATCACCAAGTTCGATGGCAAGTTATGGCGCACCGAAATCGACCACAGCCCGCTCGACGTGGTCGGCTGGCACGGCAACTATTATCCATACAAATACGACCTGCACCGGTTTAACGTAGTCAACACGGTTAGTTTCGATCATCTCGATCCATCGATTTTTACTGTTCTCACATCGCCGTCTGAACTAATCGGAGTCGCCAACGTTGACTTCGTTATCTTTCCTCCACGTTGGATTGTCGCCGAGAACACCTTCAGGCCGCCCTACTTTCATCGTAACTGCATGAGTGAGTACATGGGTCTGATCGAGGGTGTGTACGACGCCAAAAAAGAAGGTTTCGTACCTGGTGGAGGCAGCTTGCACAACGCCATGGCGCCTCATGGGCCTGATGCAGAGACATTCGAACGAGCTTCTTCATGTGAGTTGAAACCAGTGAAAGTCGAAAACACGCTTGCTTTTATGTTCGAAAGCTCTCTGGTTTACAGACCGACTAGATTTGCGCTCGAGTGTGATTTACTCCAGCCGAACTATCAGGACTGCTGGAAAGGTCTGAAATCGAACTTTTCCGTTCCTGCCGCGAAGCGTTAGAAACGACCATCTATCTGGAAAATACTTGTTATCGGCAAATCACTCTTTGCGCCAGCATTTAGTGACAGTTTCTATAGATTTAAGTTCAATAAAGATAAGTCTGAGACAGAGGGTTTATTTGCCGGACGTGGAATAAAGGATGAAGGGCGGAAACCACTCGCACCCTATGACGTACTTATGCATAACAGTCTGATATTTAGGTAAGGCGCGAAAAAATTTCACACGGAAACGATGTATAAACCAAACAAAAGGCCAGAACCGCTTAACAACTTGACCAATCGACAAAAACTTCCGCCC
>CAYTDR010000900.1:0-3726 GCA_964436185.1 uncultured Candidatus Obscuribacterales bacterium
GGAATATGTCCCTGACTTCTGCAAAGAAGTTCTCAGGAACAGCGTCGCGCTTGGTTTTGTTTATAACATCCCCGAGTACCTCAACCAGTGTGAAGTCAGCTTTTCCCTTATGGTGGTCTTGTTTTTCTGCGCTTCCTATGTCTCGCTTGTGGGCAAGCATCAGCTGCTCGAGAACGAGCTTTTGCTTGGCTGGATCACTTGCCAGTTGCATAATGATTTCACGAGACTCTTGCATCAAGTCTGGGTTCTGGCGCCGTCCAGCGAGTAGTCCGGCAAGAACCGCTACGCTGGCATCGTCTCCTTTTCTCGCCCAGTTGGAGATAGATTTGAACATCTCCACGAACCCAGGACGATCGGCACCATGCAGCAATGCTCTCCCAATTGCCACTCCCCCTGGTGCATTGGAGCGCAGAGCCTCGAACACTCCGTCCAGAACATCGTCGCCATTCGGTCCCTTGATCGCTCGTTCCAGAATCTTCTCGATTTTCTCCTGGTTGTACTCCAGAGGTTCCTTCCCGAGAGCTAGAGCCAGGGCCATTGCCTGGCTACGATCGAGGACTACGTCTTCGTTGTCCTTCCAGCTCTCGAGGAGTCCCTTGATGGCTGCATCTCGAACTTCTCTACCAACGAAAATCTTATGGTCTAAGTCCGTCAATTTCGGCATCAGGACCGGAGGACCTTCTCCTCTGTTGAAGGTCTTGTCCCAGTTCTCGCGATCGAGTGGCGATACATTCGTGAGCAGAATTCCGATCAGCATCTTGCGCGCTTCGGCGTTGCCATTCTTTGCCAGAACACCTAGCTCCTCGACAACTTTCACTCTGTCTCGGCCGGAGAGGTTTACGATCAGTCTGGCAGCTGGTACCCAATCCAACCACTTGGCCGCGCCTTTATTGCCGTGTGAAGCTTCCTCCTTAAGCAGTTTCTCCAGCTCATCAAGCTGTTGATTCGTGGGATTCTTTCCATCGGTGAAATCGTAAGTGAGGTTACGAATTCGCATTTGATCCAGTTCCGTATCAGCGACGGTGGTAGTCTTCTGGAGATCGGTGAGAGCAGTTTGTGCCTCTGGACCGCCAGCCTGCAGCTTCGTCAGCACCGCATTCGGTGCATGCGCCGGATCGTCAGGCGGACACAGTTGGTTCAGTATCTTGTTGGCGTAAGGATCTCCTGAGTCAGCCATTTTCTTCAAGGCCGCGAGCTGATCGGCAGCCGCCTTCGGATCTTTTGCCTCCTTCAACAGGATTACGCTATTGATTACCTCGAGCTTATCCGTGCTGCTGAGCACGCTGCTGTCACCAAAAAGAACATTGCTATTTCTCAGATGCTGGTTGAGATCGTTCAGCGCTTTGGCTCGTTCCTCTGGTGTGGCTCCTCGCCGCAAGAAGGCGCGCTCGAGCTCCTGGAATTTCTTGTTCGCGTCGGCATTGCGCTGCTCCGCATCAAGCAGCATCTCTTTCATCCTTTCTCCATCCATGCCCGCGTTTCTTACCCCTACGCGTAGGAGATCAGCTGGACTGAGAGTGGATTTCAGCAGTTGCTCGAACTCTTTCAATGTCGTTTGAATCAGCTCTGCATTCATGCCTTTCTGTAGATGAGGCAGAAGCTGTTTGAGCTCTGTGTTCTTGAGCAAATCGCAGAGTTGCTCGCAAGAGAGCTCTTCTACTCCCGCGAACTTCTCTTTAGTCGCGGGGTCGTCCTTGAGATTTTGCAAAACGCCTTTGAGAAAGTCCCTGATATGCGCAGGAGAAGTCTTCTCCATCAGTTGCAGACTGTCAATTACCGTCTTGCTGTCAATTTGGGGATTGGCGAGAACCTCCTTGAGCTTTTGCGTGGACATGTAATCGCCCATTCTGGTTCCGTATTCGAGCAGATTGCCGTCCATATTCGCTTGAGTGGCAGTCTGGAAGTTCTCGAAAGCTTTCATGCGCTGCGCATGATTGGTAGCGGTCAGGAATTCTGTGAAGGAGTTCGCTGCGTATCTATAGCCATTGGAAAGGTCGCCGCGAGCTCTTCGATCGGTTTCTCTGAGAACGTCAGGGTTGATGGCACCGGGATTGGTGCCCATTCGTTCTTTGAGATAATGGTCTATGGCGTCCCTAACCTGCTTTTGTTCTTGCTCAGAGCCCAACTTGAGTTGTCTGAGTTTGGAGATTTCGAGCAACGAGTGCTTTTGCTTTTGTACGTCTCCGGACTCCAGGGCTGCCTCTAGATCAGTGATCGCGTTGACCACAGCGAGTCGATGAAATGCAGTGGGGGCAATGGACGAAACCCCCAACCATTCAGGCCGACCGGCCTCCGCCTTCAAATCGAAATAGGCTTTCTTGTTATCGAAGGCGAGAACCTCCTTAAGCATGGCAGCTACGCGGTCATGCTCAGTTTCCTTCATGTAGTCTGGGATTCGTTCTGCCGGCAGCTCCTTGGCACCAGTAGTGAGACCGCCGAAGTCGCTAAAGATACGTTCTGCAAGGGACTCTTTAGGCGCGAGTTTGCGCTCGCCGTCCACAGGAGCATCCGAGACGAACATTACAGCATCTTCAGGCTCAGGCAAAGGTTCTCCGTCCGCAGGAATGAAAGCAGGCGGTTCCATTGCGGGTGCCTCACCACCAAATGTCTCGGGGGTCGCGTCAGCTCGAACAGAGACCACGGCGGGTCCTCCATCCGTTGATGGTTCGAAAGATAGCGTCGCCGGGTCGGCGACCACAGGCTGCTTTGATTCGGTCGCTAGACCAGGAGGAGCTGCAATAGTTCGTGCCGAGTCAGCTGAGACCAGAGGGTCATAGGCTGCAAAATCAAGGATTTCTCCGGGGTTTGGTTGCAGCAGAGGATCAGCAGGAGCAACAGCAGCCCCCTTGCCAGGTAGTTTGTGAGCCGCCAACATTTGTTGCCGGGCATTGACAGCTATTTGAAGCATGCTGTCCCAGAGGCGATGAACGTCCTCGGGCTCGCCGTAGTCTGCCGACACAAGTAAAGTTTCCTTGGCAGCATCAGGATTGTCGGTTCCGCTGGTGTCCAATTGCTCACGTCTGATCTCCCGACCGTCTGTGATAATGCTCTTCAGTTCCCCTTTATCGAACCTGAACGTCAGCTCGCCACCAGGTGCCTTCACCGACATCTGCTTTACATCGTCACCAAACAAGTCGGATTCAAACTCCATATCACCGGTCACCAGACTCACGTGCATGGTATCGCTGTCAGGGTGGAACACAGTGGTTCCTTCTGCGGCAACCTTGAACGCGTCCCCATCCATAATCTCGATTGAACGGGTCTCGAGAAGTTCGCCATTCTTGCCCGTTGTGACCGAAGCCTTGAGCCGACCGCCGACATTGAGCACGAGTTCGCCTTCAGAGTTAATCGAAACCCTTGCGATTTCAAAGGTCTGCTTACCGGAGCTGCTTTCGCTGAGTCGATAAATTACGCTGCCGGGATCCGGCTGGCTGGTTATCTCCTTGCCATTCCTGTCATACAGAGTTCCGCCTTCTCTTGTTTCTTGCAGTTTTCCATAACGGGCGGGATCTGCGCTGTCGCCAAAACGCTCTGCCAAGAAAGAGTAAGCCTCATGCACCATCAACGCGCTGGCGTTGTCGTCTGTCGATGAGTCTTGTTGATCGATTTCATAGGCGGGGTTGGAGGGCATGTTGGTCACTCTTTGCTTGTCAAAGGATCTGTGAAATATAGTAATGTACTACACTAATATTCCCAATCGATGACCCAATACTCACCTTTATATGA
>CAYTDR010000901.1:0-2722 GCA_964436185.1 uncultured Candidatus Obscuribacterales bacterium
TTCGATCGGAATGCGTGCTGCGGCGAAGGCGGAGCCCGACGGCTACACGCTCTTGTTCACCTCCTCGGGGCCGCTCGCGATCACGCCGGCGCTGTACAAGAATCTCGATTATGACCCGAACAAGAATTTCGCCGGGAAGTATCTCGGGCATCGATAGCGTTTGTACCTTCATATTTTCGATGCCACCAAATTGGTCGATGGCGATGGCCTTCCGGGTGCCGTTTGTTGATTTACTCACGTTGAAAACCTCATATGTAGGTGGCGACTAATACGTCATGGAGTTATTGATCTTCTTGTATAAGCTGTTGAATTCTCTGATGAGAGAGATTAAGAATAGCTCCTGAATCTCGTCGGCTAATACCCATATCCGCAAAAGCATCTGCAGCAATTTTCCTAATTTGTTTGAGCCGAGAGGTCATCTCGTTCATGCGCGCAAGCTGTTCTTCCAACTGCCAAGCCTCTTCGCAGACGGCTGCAATATCAGCGGGCAAGACAATTTTTTCTTTGAGGTCAACCTCGAAGGCTCTATCGTCAATTACCAAACTGAGGGCATCTCGAATTCTCTCCATACCCTGTGCAATGGTTTTACTTTGAGTGCGGCAACCCTGTACTTCTGGTATAGAGACAGTCCACCAATTATCGTCGTCTCTTTCAAAGAGAACAGTGTAATTCATTGGCTGCTTAGCCATTTTTCTCCTAGACATGATTCTAAACTCGCTCTATTCCTCGAAGTGTTCCTCGTTTGATACCTTCCCCAGGATGGTTAGGGACGGTCGTAAAATGAGCTCCACAGCCGCAGCGAATACGAATTATGAGAGCCTGTTTGTCGAACCTCTTCACAGCCCTTATCTCTCAAGATCTGTAGTAGCTCTCTTGCTCTCATGTAGTCATGATAGCACCCAATTCGTCTAGCTACTAGACACTTTCAGAATACAGGGAGGGAGAGCGGCAGGTTGGCCTGGCAGTTAAGCAACTGGAAGCACGATTGAGGCACAGAAGGCGACACAATGGACTCAAGGAGTTTGCTCTGCCTGGGTGGATTACATTGAACACGCGGTCGTTAAAGGTCATTGTTCAAACCAAGATCTGATCACTTCTATTTGATCCGACGTCCCTTCGACGCACATTTGAATATGCTCTGGAAACTCGACGACCTTCCAAGATAGCGTTGTGCAGCACTTTTGCTCTGCCTCGACAAATGAGTAGACATCGGCCTTACCAGAGGAGTCGAATTCGGCTATTAATTGTTTTCCGTTTACTCTCGCTGTGCGAATGTGTTTTACCAACTGGTCAATACCGGCTGAAGCCTTTGGACGAACAGAGATGTCGCAGTGCAACACGCTCAAAGTTTTTTCATCTAGATCCATAGGATGCTCATTCCCTCACACTTACAATCACAGGTAATTGGCACAAGTCCGGCATCACGAATTCGGTTCTAGCTGTCTCAGACGAAAGAACATCCGCGCTGTAATATGCTTCCAGGCATTTCTTCTCGAACAGGTCGGAATTTCGCTCAGAAAAAGTCTCCCAAGAGTCCCCAACCTTTCTTCTGGACTCGATCAATCGAGCGAAGGCAACAGTAATTGTTTCGTGATATCCGGTGCTATTATTTGTCGAATTGAACCGCATAATCCCGGTTCGGATGCGGACTAAGGCTTCTGCGAATGTCGAAGATCTCTCGATGACAAGCCAGCCCATTCGTATGTGGGCGGCATGATTCCAGCACTTCTCGCCTAGAGAACAGTCATCAAAAGACTGCAAGAAGCATTCATCGTCTTCGGTAATCATACCTCAGTACCACAAGAAGAGAGGACGTCAAGACAAATCAGCCACGCCACATGAACGTGAAATCTTTTCATCAGCATTTACCTCCACTGTCTGCGCAACAGTTCTCCATGAGGAAGTTCAACAACTTTTGCATCTGTACATAATCAGCTGAGTAAATAATCGATCTGCTCTCTCGCCGCGAAACAATCAAACCCGCATTACTCAGTTCCTTTAAGTGGAATGACATCGTTGCTGGTGGCATTCCAAAATGACTGCTTAAATCGCCTGCCGCCATTCCAGCACTGCCCTTTCTGACCAATAGTCGGAAAATTTCCAGACGTGATTCTTGCGCTAATGCCGCCAGGGCATCGACTACGCTCTTAGTTTTCATACTTCCAAGACTATCGAAATAATATACCGGTGTCAAGCCCTGAATCAGAAATAGAGATGAACCAATTCCAGGTCCCCACAGGAGTCACTCTTTTACAAAGCTTGAAGCACGGAAGAAAATTGATAAAGTTCATCGTTGGGCTGATTAACCGTTCGATGCGCTTATTCACTTGCTGTTCCATCTCGTCATATCGGCATGGCTCAACTAATAACAGGCACCGCTATTAAGCAACGCTATCGTACTGTCTCAGACGCGTGGCTGTTCTAAACACGGTCAAGCATTTCGATCAGAAAATGGATGTGGTGGCCATCGAACTCGTCAGGACACCACGCGGGCAGGAACAAGGCCAGTGTAAAAATAATCAAGTTGTTGATGTATGTCTACGTTCGATTTGACCTGGCTTTTGACTATCCGGAGCTTGAATCACCAGCACCATGCAATCAGCTTCCCGCAAAACCTGTGCTGCCAGGCTGAGTCGCAACAATTCTTGCAAAGCATTTTTCTTGGTAGAGAGCAAGAGGATGCAATCTGCCTGCCAGTTGCGTGCATAGTCGAGGATGGTGG
>CAYTDR010000901.1:2732-3711 GCA_964436185.1 uncultured Candidatus Obscuribacterales bacterium
ATGTCCTTCGCAAACATCACTCGAGAGGCAGATTCCTTCAAAAGATTTGCGAAGCTTCTCGCAATAGGTTGCCCGATCGCGGCGAACCTGAGCGGTGATTATGGATTGCTCGTCAACGAGTTGGTGCGCCCGGGCTGCGGTATATGGTATGTCGTTGAACCACAACGGTTCTAGGATGGACAAGATTTTGATCTCGGCGTTCCAGAATTGTGCATTCATTGACAACCACTGACTAAATCGATCTTTCGTGCGGTCATCTTTCACTGGCACCAATAGTCGCTGTCTTCCCTCAACTCGCTTACAGATACTGTTCATTTCGCCTCCTTAGTCCATGTCTTGTGCCAGGGTCATAGACGATTTTCGCCCACCAGCGCGCAGCACTCCGGAGCGAGCCCGGAAGTCTCCCCAGTCTATGACAAACTCTCCACCCTGCTGGCGGTGCTGTTCCGCTCTTTCAATCAATAGTTCGAGGCAGGCGTGATCGATGTAATTTAACTCGTCAACACGAACGTGCAATTCGGCAGTCGGTGGTATCGACTCCAGGACAGTAATGAGTCTAGGCAATTGCAGGAACATTGCTGAACCCCACAGATGCAACTCTGTGCGCTCATGCATTTCCTCCAGTTTGAGCCCGAGGTAAGCTATCGCATAGAGCTCCTTGGCCGCAGCCAGCGCAAATCCGATGATGATACCGGTAAAGAGATTCGTTGAAAGAATTGCCAGGGCGGTTGCAATAACTATTGCGATCTCGGATTTAGCATAACTCTCTATGTTCTTATAGATGTTTTGAACCATTTTGCAGCCGATCAAGACAAGCAGAGCAGCTAAGGAGCAAACAGGCATTTTGTTTAGCAGCCACGGTAGAAGCAGAACAGCAATTAAAATGAGAGCACCATGAATGAGATTGGGCGCGCGATTGGTGGCACCTGATTGGATGTTGGCCATGCTCCGCAAAAGGACCCCGGCAACGGGAAGCGAG
>CAYTDR010000902.1:0-3708 GCA_964436185.1 uncultured Candidatus Obscuribacterales bacterium
GTAAACCGCTCTTATGCGCATAAAGATCGCGAAACGTGATTTCGCTACTCACGAAAGGTTCATACATGCGGAAATCTGGGTCAAGCTCACAAATTTTCGAGTCCCAAGAAATCTTTCCATCACCGACGGCTGATGCCATCACGGTGGCACCAAGAGACTTGGATACCGAGGCTAGCTGAAATACAGTGTCAGCGTCTATCTTCCCTGGTTTTCCTACTTCCCTCGATCCGAATCCCTTTGAGAAAACAACTTTATCATCGTGAACAACGGCAACTGCCAATCCTGCCACCGCATGGTCATCAATTCTTTTCTGCGCCTCTCGTTCGAGCCATTGCAAAGAACTTTGTAACTTCGGATCGACTGACTCCTCGCTCCGTGCCGCCGGTACTGAAGTACATTGCAGCAAGCCAACAGACAGAAGTACAGACATCCCTCGCAGTAAGCGCATATTGACTCCTTTCACCATAATCGATGTTTGAGGATAACATGATCAACTAGTGGCAACGCTCAAAGAATCAGGATTGTTTAAAATCGATCTTCGCTTGACGACTGGACGTGATGTCCTTTTCAAATCAGTTGTGAACTGTTTGTGGTGCCTTGCGGAACCATCAAACGATTTTCATCGATTGAGTAGCTGTACAACTTCGTGAGCGCATCCCCACGACAAGGTGATACCAGCACCCCCGTGACCGTAGTTGTGAATAACGGGCGGTCCGGACTCGCGCTCTTCGAGTTCCAACCTCACGCTCGATCTAATTGGTCGGAGACCACAGACAGTACCCAGAATGTTGGGGGATTTGCTAGTAATCAGATCTGGTGCCAGTTCACGACAGCGGTCGACAATCCTGAGACTCTCCTCTTGGTTAGGCTCGGTATCAGAACATCCCAGTTCGAATGTGCCGCCTAAAACAATATCGTTGACTCTTGGAACGATCATCGCGAATCGGGTGGAGTCATCCTCATGAAAAAGCATGACAGGTCGCTCGGCAGTATCAGGTGGTTTCTCAATTCTTAGAACCTGTCCTCTGGCGCATGTGAGCTCTTTATCTTGACACAATTGAGCCGCACCAAAGCCGGTGCAATTAACTACAGCATCGAAATGATCAGGCAGGCGATCCAGGCTGTCCAAGGTTCTCTTATCCACATCCAACGCTGCCTCGCGACACTTTTGAACTAAGTAAGGCATATAAATGGAAGTGTCAATGACAAATGTCTCAAATGAGAAGCCTGCGCGGAAACCATCTGGTAGAGCTTGGTTATCTGCTGCGAGCTCGGTGTAGCCGTCCGTCATTTCGTACCATGGCGGTCGAACGACATTTTTACGATACAGTTCCACTAGTAAGGACGGCTTAACACCAGCGTCTCCAAGGTCCTTGAACTTCTCAAAGGAGTACCGCGCCCATTTAGAGACTAACTGAATAGGATAGGCTTCGTACGGATACCAGAACGCCGCGGCAACATCAGATGTGGTTTTCGGGGAGACATTTTCAGCCCAGATCTCGACTGAATATCCTTGACCACTCAACTCCAGCGCGGTGGTCAGCCCGATTACACCAGCTCCAACTACAAGGACTTTCATAATCCACCTCTAGTGCGATACGTTACGCTTGAGGACGGGAGATGCACCGGCTCGACAAAGGAGCAGCGCAAATACCAGTCACTAATCAAATGCTTTGGATGCTAAATACTTAAGATCATTGAGAACTTCACTGAGTGCTATCGGCTCCACCTCGCCTGGTTTGACTTTATGATCGTCATGGGGTGCGGACCATCCTTTGGGTTCATAATTTCCATGCATGAAGTAGCACTTTCCAATCGTAAGGACTTCAGAGGGATCGATATAACCCATTCCAACGCAGCCACCATATTCAATGACCGCGGTCACGCCGGACCCTTCGAATGGCTTTGTATGTTCGCTGAATCCACCCCCGTCGAGCGCCGGTCCACGAATCCAGCCCAACTTCTCAAGCGTATACACCAAACTTGGTGCAGATAATTTGGTGCCATTGAACCGCAAAAGATCCGGTCCCTGTTTTTCCTCATCGTTCAACACATAAACGGGACGACTGATCTGATCAAACGGAGCTATAAGCTCATAGTCGCCGAAGATTTCACTCCATGAGGATTTCTCCGAATCCGTCATGTGCAGCGCATGGACCACGCCAATTGCGGTTACTTCAGGAGCAAGAACTAAAGTGCCGTCCTTATCATCAGCGAAGCTCTGGTCCTCGGTAACGCGGAAAGTCGCTATAACTTTTCCCGATGAATCATAGGCACCCCAGACGAGAAGCCTGACAAGATTTATCATCAGGGGATGGTGAACCAGAAGTTTGTCGAATTCTTCTACAGTCCATCGCCTTCCTGTTACCATCGCCTGTTCCAGTCTGAGAACCTGGATTGACGCAACCTCCTTGATCTGTTTTTTCAGAAGCTTCCATGTCGCGACACTTTGTGCCGCCTTCTCAGCATCATCTTTCACTCCCGGATTGGGAAGATCCGTCTTTACCTTACCATCGGCATCCTTGATCATAGGCTTCATTCCTGCTCCAATAATGAGCGAAAACTGCCGCGGTCCGAAGTCGAAAGTGCGTGTGCCCTTCTCGTCCAGGTCACAATCGGGGACGATTCTGTCTTCGAGCTGAGCTCTACTCAGATCCATGTCCCTGGCAATGTCCTCCATAAGCGACTTGGCGCGTTCCTTTAGCGCCTTGAACTTGAGCTTCTGTGCGATACCATTGAGCTGCATGAGGGCTGTATCGCTGCCAATCGCTCGCAAGCACTCCAGACCGAACACGGCGCGCTGATGCTGGCTTTCTCCAGGCCAATTCCGGATCATTGGAGTGAGTTCGATGGCAGCCTTGTCACCACCAAAGAATCCGATTGAAGCCATCGACCATTTTTCTTTCGAAGAAGCACCGTCGCTGAGCCATTTTTGAAAAAGCTGCCAGGAGAAACGATTGAGCGATTCCTTGTCACCGTGTTTTTTGAGACTTTTCACTAGGTCGTGAGGTTCTTCGAACTTGCTTTGCTGCAGAGCAACGATCACTGCATTAACCTGATCGTCATTCAACCGGTTCTCGCCCACCACGAGCGGTGGCATAGACACGGGATCGAACCAGACCGGCACTTTGCCTTTCTTTAATGATTTCAAAGCCAACTGAAGCCAATCAGGAGTGGTGGTGGCATCGAAGGGCGCATAGGATTTCTCCGTGCGGTTAAGGACCTCACTTTGTACCTTCTGCACCACGTCATCAGAACAATCTTGCAGACACTTCCTAATGAATTGCTCATGCCCTTTAAGCTTTGCCAAGCGCAAGTACTCAAGTGCCGCTTCGCCAATCTTGCCGCGTTTCGTGACCACAGGAAGCAAACCTACGATTGCATTGCCGGGATGAGATTCGAGCCACTTACCGGCGACTCCTGCAGCCTTAGAAGCTATCTGCATTTCCAGCATTGGCAGTGCCGCTTCCGGCGCATCGACAGCATTGGCGAAACTTTCGAGGAAATTCTTGCAGGTCGTCCTGTCTTCCAAACTACATATGGTGTCACTGATTAGATCAAGCGCTGCGAATTCTGTATGGGACAACCAGGCGAGAATGTGTTGAGGATTTCGCAACGGCATCTTGAGCCTATAAAAATGCGATTTGACCGATTCCGGGTCGGCAAGCCCGAAGAGAATCCACTGGTCAGCCTCGTAAAAGTAGTCCT
>CAYTDR010000903.1:0-3707 GCA_964436185.1 uncultured Candidatus Obscuribacterales bacterium
TTGTCGGACTGACTACTCGCGTAGCAGTAAACCAAGCTCCAGCAATAAAAATAGGGAATGCGAACACACGCACCATCACAGGAATATAGCCGTAGAAGATTGTAGCGACAACAATGGCGCAGCCAATCGTAATCACCTGACACATTCTTAGAATGAACAGCTCCTGTTGTGGTCTGTTCATTTTTTGAAAGTGGGCGGCCAGGACATCGAGATAGTTGCCCCACATACTGAGCAGACCACCAACTCCCTTTTGGAATGCTTTCGTCTCGGTGATGTTTTTCGGTCCCATTGACCCACTGGGTCCGGAGGAGCCGGGGCGCTCAGAAACTCGTTGCGGAAGGTCGCCGGAGTCTTCACGTCGGCTGTTTCCACTTCCTCTCATTTTACTGAAGTCCATTCCGTCTCCTTGGTTGGTCCACTCCATCAGTTTGTTGGCTGACTTACAATAGAAACCACTTACACAATCTTACTTCGAATTTGTCTTTCGTACACGCCTTTTAAGCTTTGAAAGTTCATCCTCTACTTCCCGTCTTCTGGAATCGCTGTCCTCAGCAGCTTCGAGGAAGAACATGGCATTCTCCGTTGCTTGCTTCTCGCCGTCTTTCTGCCTGGCAAAGAGCTTAAAAAGCCAGTAGAACGCATCCGCACATTGATTATCAGCTATCAGCGCTTGCTTGAAGTGATCGATTGCCACTGCCGGAAGCTGTCTCTGAGTGGCTTGTCCGAGCTTCGTATGTCTCAGTGCTTCACTCCTCTGCGAGCTGATCTTGCTTATACCCTGTTCTGCTCTTGCACCAACTTCGGGCAGTTCCTTTGCATAGTTGAACGCCTGCTCCGCGGATTTCAAATCACCATCGTAATAGGCTTGATCTGCAAGTGTGACCAAATTGGCAGGTTCCTCCTTATGCTCCATGATCACCTGACTGAACAGTTGTCGTGCTTCGCGAAAACGTCCTTGAGCTAGAGCCTTTTCTGCTTCAGAGAGTTGGATCTTCTCTTTCATGTTCTTTGCGCCCTTGTCGAGCATCGAACCTCTAACTTGCTTAACTTGCTGCTCTGTAATTATGTTCTGAATCTGATCGAGAACTTTTTGCGTATCCGGTGGGTACTGCCCTTCTTTCCTGGCTTTCCGGAAGAAGACTCGGGACAGACCCAACAATGCTGACGGATCCTCAGGTCTCACCGAGAGAATGGTTCGATATTCTTGTTCCGCCACATCAAGCTTGTCCTGCCGCAAGGCGAGCTCTGCAAGATCGGCACGCATTTTTAAATCGTTTGGCAATATCTCAAGTGCGTTGTGCATTTCAGAGATAGCCAGCTCGCCGTCTCCACGCATGGCGTAATATTCAGCCAGTTTCTTGTAGGGATCGGGATTGCGAGGATTCAGCCTGTTAGCCTCTTTCCAGCTAGCAAGGGCGGAAGGACCGTCTCCTTGCTTGAAGAATATGTTGCCTTGCACACTATGCCAATCAGATTCACGATCGATCTTCGGTATCGAATGAAGCTCTGCATAAGCGTCTTCGTGTTTACCGTTATTGGTAAGCACAATGGATTTTTGTAGCCGGGCGGGGAAATAGTTCTCATCAATTGTCAGCGCATCTTCAATCAACTCCGGCGCTTCCTCATCGGTGGGATCTACCTTCAGCAGCGCCTTGGCGAGAAGCGTGAGATTGTCCGGGTCCTGTGCAAGGCGAGCAGCCTTACGCAAAGGGGATACAGCTTCCTCAGCGGAGTCCTGGTCCAACTGCACGAGTCCCTGAGTCTGATGCGCCAAAACGATTTCCGGATTACCATTCAAGGCATTTTTGGATAACGCGGCAGCCGCTTCCAGATACAAGTCGCGCCTGGCCGGTGATGCGACCTGCTTGGAGTGTATATAGGAGACAAAGCCGCCGGCAGCAAGGATGTTCGGATTGTCGCCAAACTCCTCTTTGCCCCTCTTCATGATTTGCTCTGCCTCGGCTACTTTCTTCGGTGAATCTTGCTTCGCCAGGGCGACTGCAAGACCGGCGTATGCGTCTCCGGATTGGTCAGAGTCAATCAAGCTTCTATAGGCATCCTCGGCTTCTCCATACTTATGTTGCAAGATAAGGGAGTCAGCCTTGGAGATGTGATCCACACCTTTAATTTTCTTGGTCGGCTTTTCGACTTTAACTGGTCGCTTGCGAGGAAGCTCCTCGATGGTTTCTTCCTTGGCGGTAGCAGCATCGGTGCCTGTGCCGGTTTCGCTGCCCGCGCCTGGTTCGGTTTCCTTGGCAGTGGCGCCCTCTTTCCCGGACTCTTTCGCGGTATCTTGATTCTCTGTTGTAGATTCACCGACAGTTGAGTCACCACCCTCGGTGCCAGGCTCTTTAGCCTTCGCTGAGCCCTCTTCTGAAGATGGCTTCGGCTTAAGCTCCTCGCCATCGCCTTTTCCGCTCTCTGTCGCAGCTTTGGTATCAGAGCCAATGTCCTTGGCTTTATCGCCGGACCCGGCTGTAGTGTCTTGAGACTCAGCGTTCTTCTTTTTCTTTTTCCGGAACAAACCGCCTTTTTTCTCACTTTTGGCGGTGCTCTCAGATGCTTTTTCCTTTTCTTTATCCTTGTCCTTGCCGGACTCGGTCCCTTCTCCGGAGCCAGCCGCTTTCTTCTCTTCATCCGTAGGCGGAGTCATTTTGGGCTCGGGGAAAGCCAGTGGAGAACCGGCTTCACCGGCAGCAGAGTCCTCTCCTTTCGAACCCTCGTCGAGCCCGGAAGGTTTTGCTTCCAACCCTTCATCGGCTTTTGCTCCGCTCTCTTTGTTCTCTTCAGAAGATAGATCTTTGCTCTTGGATTTTTTCGCCTTTTTCTTAGCCGGTGCGCCACTATTTCCGGTATCACCGGAGACAGTCGGATCTTCAGGCAACTCATCGGACAGACTCTCCGATTGAGGTTGAGGCTCGCTTGTCGAGCTCTTCGGCGCGGATTTTTCTTTTTCTTTTATTGCCTCATCGACCTTCTTCTCGGCATTTGTTTGAGCCTCGTCAATCGACTCCAGCGCCTCGAGAATATCAGTCTTCAGATCGCCAGCCTTGCCGTTACCGGAAGCTTGCTCGCCGGCGGCAGGCTCGAGGGACCAAACAGGTACGACGAGACTATTCTCCATCAGCGAAACCAAAGCAAGTGCCGTCCAGAGCACCCGCGACCGATTCGCTACTAGAGACCTTCTACTTTTCTTGCTTGCCTTTCGGTTTCTCCAGTTCATCTGCCTTCTTACGCTCCCGCTCGGAAGCTTCTTTATCTCCCAACTTATCCAATACCGTCTGCAGCTTTCTGTGTAGCTCCGGCAACTCAGGAGCCATCTGAATCGCCTGCTTCAAAGTAGCTGCAGCCTTTACCATTTCCCCTCCGGAGATCTGCTCCGAAGCTTTATCGACCAGCGGCTTCACCCTCGAGCTGTCGATCTGTCGCAGCGCATCGACCGCACCGTCAGCATTGAAGGCCTGGGCCTGCCTATAACTCACCTTAGCCTCGGCCATTTCTCCTTTCTGCTCCTGGATGCCACCAAGCATTAGCCAGGCTCTGCCATCATCCGGCTGCTTGTCCACGAGTGCGGTCAGATCCTTTTCCGCGCCGGTCACGTCTCCAGCCGCGATCTTATTGTTGATCGCTTCGTAGACGACCGGATTTACGAGAGGCTTCTTCGGTTTCTCCGCAATTTTCTGTTTGTCGGCACCATCTTCTTTGGT
>CAYTDR010000904.1:0-3701 GCA_964436185.1 uncultured Candidatus Obscuribacterales bacterium
TTCATTTCTTCAATGACAAATACCGACATGAGGCATTGGCTTGTCCCATCGCGAAGATTTACTACAGTTGCCGTACATTGCAGCGAGCACTACCTGGAACGCCAGTGAGCTGATAAGAAACCACTATCCTTCTCTTCGACCGATACAACCCAATTCAGGCTTTCCAGTGCTTGCACCAGCATGCCGAGCAGTGGTTCCCTGCTCGCACAGAACCACCTACTCCTATCGACCGAGTTCATCACTGCTTTTATTCCTGCGTCTCGTCTCGATTAAGGCGCTCAAATGCCTTTATGGTCAAGCTCAGCTGCATCACGAACCAGAGCAACCCGGCGGCAGTGAAGGTAGCTTTTGGACGCTCGTGAAATACCAGAGGGCTGCGCCTGTAAGTCCTGCTGCGGCCACGCTTATAGCAGTGACGATCATTATTTGCTTTGTTAGCTCATTCATCTAATTTCCCCCGAGTATTTCATTTGTCAAATGCCTATTTCTCTAAAAGGACCGAGGCTATACAGGCCAGGTCATCCTTGACCTCCGGATAGCGACTGACAAAAGGCGTCTTTTGAACGGCTATAAGCGTTAGCTCCCAATCCGGAAGACGTATTTCAGTTGCATCCAGCAAACTTTTTAACCAACGTACTTCAAGCACGATTTGAAAACATTCGCGATCGGCTGAAGCGAATGGCGATAACTGCTCATCCAAAAACGTCAGGCTTTTGAGCATTTGAGAGACTGCTTCTTGACTGATTCGTATCTTTCTCATTCTCACCATCCTTCTCTCGTTACCTCAGTCAGGGCACCACATTCGGTACCACAGATTACTCATCTGTGGTACCATCTATTTTCGACTGCTTGTCGTTTCGTCTCATGTCCGAAGTATTGGCTGTATATACAGTCTCAGTCGCTTCAACCGCTCTATCGTTGTCACTTGTCGACAACTGCTTTTCCTCGTCATCACTCTCTTCTTGATACAACCAGCTATGCAACAGGCAGGCTCCGATATACACAGCCATGGCTGCAATCGTGCCAATTGCAATTGGCCAAAGCGGGTTTTTACATCCGAAAAAGGGAATTGCCACTGCACACGCAATGACAGGTGCAAGCAGAAAGGCTCCACCTATTAACACCACCTCGCCTTGTGTTTTATTCATTCCAGCTCCTCCCCCTAAACGGCAGTGATTCTTTGTGTCGCTTTGAATCATGCAGACTGAGCCACTTATCCGCTCTCGACCTGGCTATCTCCTGTCCGCCAAGTGAAAGCTCGCCCTCCAAACGAGTGCGAAATATCTTGGCGGGCCTGGCGTAATCGCCATCCCCGCGTTCGGCTATGAGCAGCCATTTCATCGCTTCAATAGCGCTCTCCGGTACGCTTTCATCCTTGCCGTACAGAACCGCTAGACAGAATTGTGCCTTTGGATTGCCTTCTTCCGCAGATTCTTGAAATAAAAGCCTGCCCTTGTCGACATCTTTTGCAGCACCGGAGCCGACATAGTAGCGAGCGGCCAGATCCGTTTTCTGCTCCGGTGTTTTTGATTCCATGTGTTCTAGCATGTACACCTGAATCTCGGCTCTGCTGCCAATTCCTATGTCGTCACGCAACATGTCTTGTAAATCCACCTTGTTCAATGACGGTGCAAGTGGGCGCGAACATCCCGCTAAAATCACTGCGCTTAAGATTGCAGCAACTGTGATGAATGAAGCCTTTTGCCGGTTTCCTTCTATCATTGACTCAGTTCCTCTGCCGTGTCCCCGATAGACCGACTTTGCACCAGAGCAAATTTCTGCTCTAACTGATGCAGCTGCTCAGAGTTACCGACTGCATAGATTCGGTCGTGTTGACTTAGCTGAAACATCGGCTCGGGAAAGGCAATAGTCTTCTCCTTTCTTTTAACCGCTGTAATAGTTGCTCCTGTCTCGCCGCGAACATTCAGATCAGCAATGCTCTTACCCTCAACGTTTTCCAAGGTTACTGTGAACCAAATCCCCATTTGATCGTCACTGAATTCAATGTGTGTAGCTGGTTCCAGCTCATCAATGTCAGGTTGAAAGATCGCGTAGCGCCGAGTCTTGATCACGTTTAACGCCCGATGAACCTCGTTTGCCGGGCGATTGAGTCCATGAAGAACGAGCCTGGTAATCTCAATGCTTGCTTCAAATTCCGGCTGGACGACCGCATTGACGCCAGCGGCTCTGAACAGCCGAATGTCATCGGTTCTATGAGCTCGCGCCACAATTTTAATTTCGGGATTCCGTTCTCGAGCAAAAGCCGCTACTGCCTCAGCGGATAACGGATCGGGCATCGTCAAGACCAGAACCGATGCATGCTTCAACTGCGCTTTCACAAGAACGAGTTGATTCATCGCATCGCCATAAATGTGCGGAATGCCGCGCATGGCCAAATCTTCTATGATATTGGCATTCAATTCGATCACGACAAAAGGAATTTGAAAGGCCTCAAGCACATGTCCCAGATTGCGCCCGATGCGGCCAAAGCCACACACGACAACATGATCGTGAAGATGCTTGTGTTGAGAATTTGGCGGCAGGTCCCGTCCCCTTCTAAAATGACCTCGCATCAATCTGGGAACTATAGACATCAAGCCAGGACTCGCAATCATAGAAACAACCGCACCAGCAAAAAAGAGGTTGTAAATTGCGTCATTTATCAATTGGTAGCTATGACCAAGAGTCAAAAGAACAAAAGAGAATTCGCCTATCTGGCTCAGCCCTATGCCTACAAGAATGGCGCTGCGCATATTGGTAGTGGCGAGCAACGCCGCCATGCTTCCGATTAACGCTTTGCCGATGATGAGAGCTACAACGAAAATTGCAACCTGAAGCCAATGTCCGGCTATGAAAGCTGGATCAAGCAGCATGCCCACCGAAACAAAAAAGATGATTGAAAAAATATCGCGCAATGGAGAAACATCGTGCAGTGCTTGATGCGCGTAAATAGACTCACTCATCATGATGCCGGCAAGGAATGCTCCTAGCGCAATCGACAGACCAAGAAGTTGGCTCAGTAGGGCGATCCCAAGGCACAAAACAAGAATGGTTAGTAGAAAGATCTCTTTTGAATTCGCTTTAGCCGACTTGGCTAGAACTATCGGTATGACCCGTGTTGCACCAACTACCACAATCAGAATAAAGACGATTGCTTTCAAGCCTGAAATGAACAACCCGGACAAATCAGCTCCAGATGACTGCTGAAGCACTGGAAGAAACGGGATGATTACCACCAGACTGAGATCTTGCACAAGCGACAATGGCACAAGAATTTGTCCGTGAACCGAATCAAGCTCCCCTCTGTCCATTAGTGTGCGCGATATTACAACACTGCTTGAAATAGCGCAGATGCTGCCAAAAAGGAATCCCTCGCCGGGATTTGTAGCCAGTCCAGTCAGCCACGCAATGGCCCATCCGGCAATAATAGTAAGCACGACCTGCGCCATACCAGCTGATAAAATCCGCCGGGCCGAAGACATCACTTGCTTGAGTGACAAATCGACTCCCAGCGCAAAAAGCAGCATGGCGACTCCAAACTCAGCGAGTACCTCTATCTGCTCAGTCTGGCCAATCAGCCTCAACGCGTGTGGACCGACAATGACTCCTGCCAGCATGTAACCAGCGATCAGCGGTTGCTTCAAACGAATACAGATGTGCCCTGTCACCAAGGCCACCGCCCAAATGAGTGCAAGGTCTCT
>CAYTDR010000905.1:0-3701 GCA_964436185.1 uncultured Candidatus Obscuribacterales bacterium
GCATTGAATCTCTGGTGAGCATTCCTAGTGTTTTGGTCGTTCTCAATCGGACCGTCGCAAACGTTGATTCGATCGGGTCGGTCGTGCGCAGGTGTATCTCATTGCGTTGCCTAAATGAACGCAAGAAATGATCGAACAATGGCTTCCTCATGGACGGCATCAGAGTTAGCCTAAGCGGATGCCGACGCGCTTGCCATTTTAACTACGGCTGAACAAGCGAAAACCGCAGTAGTACTGCTATCCGCTGGTGGTTGGCGATAGTTTTCTGGGGAAACTACTAAGGTTTCGGATTTGACAAAACTGCCTCTCTTCGAGACGATCGTGCAAGATTTAGAGTCGTTCTATGCCTGACGTCATCTCGAAAAGAAGGTTCTATTGCGATCGCATCAATGCTGTGTTTGAATAATCGGTTACTTACAGTGTTCGGGCAGGTGACGTTCCATGCAAAGCATTCTTGCGCTTCTATGCGCTTTTGTACTTGGTTGGCCAACCGTCGCATTTGCAGATGTATCAGCAATATCATCGAAAAATGCTTTCAACGAGGAAAAATCGCACTATATAGTGAACTGTGGAGAAGCTACGAAGCCAACTCTATATGTGGTGGCAATTGGCGTAAATAGATACGAAGATCCCAAAATGCCACAATTGAATTTTGCCATACGAGATGCGGAAGGTTTTGCAGAAGCAATCAAAGCTGGAGCCAGAGGAGGATTGTTCCGACAGGTCGACATAACAGTTCTGCGTGATACCACTACACATGGAATAGAAGAATCTGTCGATCGAGTTGTAAAGGCTGCTAACCCTCAGGACACTTTCGTTCTTTTTTACGCCGGTGACGGCACTGAAATTCTTATAGGATCTGAAAAAGAAAAAGACGACGGGGGTGTGGACTACTGGTTTACCGGCACTCCCGAGAGAACGGCAGAAGAAGCTGCGAAACTAGACACAATACTTCCGACACGTACCATCACCAACCGTTATGATCGCAAGAATGTTGTTGCAAATTCGATAACTGGGGCTCAACTCGCCGCATTATGTTCAGGAGTTATTGCAAATCAGCAGCTCGTAATTTTGGATTCGTGTTTTTCAGGTGCCTCTGTTCCTAAGATGAAGGAATTGCTACTCACGAAGTTAGATAAAGTCGGTCTGGGAAGGAAATTGTCAGTCATTTCCATCGCGGGTTTTACTTCTGAGAACGGTGATATTGAACATGGTTGCTTGACCAAAGTGCTCATGGACGGTTTAGCAGGTGCTGCTGACTCCAACAAAAACAACGAAATCTCGGTCGAAGAACTCTACGATTACGGCGCTGCGACTATCTCACGCCTCGACAAGTATTCCAAACTAGGAGAGAAGTTTATTTCAGGCGGTGATTTCGCCATCGCCCGAGTCTCCAGTAGCAACCGCTGACCGCCGACGTCCGGTATGCAATGGTTGTGATAGCAAGACCAATCTACAACTACTTTGCATATCGCATCATAGAGAAAAGACTCATAGCATGTATTGTCTGCTACACTTGCAATGTAGGCTCAGTGTGAATGACATGGTTCAGCCGCGACCAGAAGAACGAATCACTCTCGACCAGGTATTGAAGCTGGTCGATAAGCTTTCCCTTGAAGATCAGGAACAGTTGCGCAGAACCCTGAGCAATAAGAACTGGGGCAAAGAATGGCACCAATTAATCAAAGACGTTGAAGAAGATAACAGACGAGAGCCGCCACTATCAGATGACGAGATAATGGCGGAAGTCAAAGCCGTTCGCGAAGAAATGAAGGCAGAGCGTGCGCAACAAAGCGGTAATTGACACAAACATCTGGATAAGCGCGCTTCTCAATCCTGGCGCTCCAAGACAGATAACTGAATTTATTGAACTCGATTTGTTTACTCCAGTAGTCTGCAAAGAACTGATTGACGAACTGACTAATGTCGTCAATAGACCACGGCTTGTCGCAAAGATACAAGAGGAGCGAGCAAACCGCCTCATTTCGCTGATAAGAATGACAGCGATTATGATTGAGCTCAGCGAAATCCCTAGTGTGAGCCGTGATCCGAAAGATGATGTATTCCTTGCTTGTGCTATGGCGTCCAGTGCCGAATTTCTGGTCACAGGCGACCATGATTTACTCTGCTTGAACGAGCATGGAGATACAAACATCATCAGCCCGACTGACTTCCTCGCGATTCTCAAGCACGTTGAACCAGATTCTTGAAAAGGCGCAAGAGAAGCACGCACGCGTCTTTATTCCCCAGTTGTTCGCAGGTGGTGAGCCTCGAATCTGGTGTGCACCATGCCATTTCTCATAGTGAACCGAAGATCGTACGGCACCCGAGTGGATCTTGTCCAACCTCTTGGCACTCATGCGGGCACCGATTCCAGACAAATCAGGACCGAATGTACCTTTCGAGCCATCAAGAGTGTGGCAAGCACCGCTTCGAGATGCTTTCTGTTTCCGGCTCAGGTTGCCATTCTCTTTTTATGGACGGCGCACCATTTGTGGTGGTGTCAGTGGACGATGATGGAGAACCCACCTTTTGGCTCGGAACACAAAATCCTCATAACTTTCATGCTCGTAACATCCCAGAGCGGTATGCGAATTGAAACTCACAGGTGGGTTCGATCCGCTCCATGTCTCCGTTAGGAGTTGAGCACAGACACCACTTACCGTGCTCAACCTGGCGACCATGTCGATTCGCTCCATGATGGAAAATGCGTTCGAGTTTTGGATGGTGACACCATCGAGGTGTTGCACGACGGCAGACCAGAGCGAGTACGATTGAACGGCATAGACTGTCCGGAAAAGTCTCAAGCTTTCGGAATGCGAGCCAAACAATTTACTTCGGCACTAGTCTGGGGACAGAATGTGACCGTTTCCTCAAGCAAGACCGACAGATATGGACGCACCATAGGTGAAGTTCTTTTACCCGACGGGCGTGATGTCAATGCCGAACTCGTTCGCTCGGGCTACGCTTGGTGGTATCGAAAGTATTCGTCAGACCACCACTTAGGTGAATTAGAAAGGAGTGCCCGCTCCGAGCGACTAGGAATTTGGAGTGGGGTAGACCCAGTGCCACCATGGGAATTTAGACACAACAAACGCTCGAGTCCAATTATTGAGCCGTTGTCTACCGCAAATTTCAAGACTTCACACCGCTCCGAATGGACGCGCATTACAGTCCACCCGTAAGAATTTCGTCGAGCAGCGTCCTTATACTGTTCGTGATGCCTTCAACGTTTTCTCGACCAGGGCATCGACAGCCAGATCAGCCCTTGCCAGCAACTCTTGCCACGTCTCGCCATGGTCAGGAGTACAGCTCATGCCGATACGCGCATAGGCGCGAAACCGAAGGTGTTTGTAGCATGTGTGCTCTTCCGATAACCGTACTTGAACCCGTTGAATAAGGATTTTTGCGAGAGTGCGTGATATTTCTGGGAGCACCAGAATCAAGCGGTCATTATAGTGCTCGCCAATCGAAAAATTGTCCAGGCAAATAGACTCAATGACCTTCCGAGCCAACAGCTCTTTCACCTTTTTCATAGGCTCATGACCCAGTTGGTTCTTGATAGTATTCAAGTCAGGAAAAGCGATTACACAGAGGGTGAGAGGACTGCCCGTCTTAATGGCGAGCGTAGTTGAATCGTCCAACGCCTTAACGATGTGAGCGAATTCAGCCAGTTCTGATGGTTCCTCAACCTTCGGTAG
>CAYTDR010000906.1:0-3695 GCA_964436185.1 uncultured Candidatus Obscuribacterales bacterium
GGCGCTCGAAGGGTGGCGCACGGGCACTGATCCCAACGTCTTCAAGCACACCGAAAATTGGACGGATCCCGAAGGAAAACCCATTCGCAAGTATTACTGGAAGCGCTTTCCTGGAACGCACAATCTCGTCGAATTGGCGGAAAGTGTCCAACGCCACACACTCGTTTTCAAAAGCATCGCAAAACCTGGCGACCAACACCTTGCAAGGATTACAGAGTGTGCTGGCGACACATTGTATGGCCAGTCCGGCGTTGGGGCGCTGAAGCGAATTGCTTGTGTCGACTTTTTCAGGCACTCCGAACCAATCAGCGCTTACATCATGCAGGTGTGGAGAATGACCGAGAGCATCTTCGGACTAGAACACAGCCAGTACATTGAATCGCTTCACTATCTGGCGTTTATATATTTTGCTAGAGGTAAGATGGATGACTGCCACGAAACCTTCCAGACCGCTTGTTTGGCTGCAAGAAAGAGTCTCGGTGGCGAGAATCCGTTAACGCTATCGCTGGAGCACAACTATTCGATTTTCTTGAAGCGTGCCAAGAGAAGCGCTTAGATCGTTGATCTCAAGCCACGTTCGCTACAGGATGTTTTGCATTACTAGGTGTGCTTAGAGTCTTTTTTATTACCATGTCGGAACGTTTTAGTTTGCGGCAGAGCCCGACGGCCAGGTTCTTATAGATCTGAACTCCGATATCGGGTCGGCGGCGAACGAGCAGTGCAAGCTCCTCATAAGAGAGCACTGCCAGTTTCAACGGACCATTGGCTGTCGCTGTAGCGAAATGGTTCGAGCCGGTCAAGAGCGAAACTTCACTCAAGCACTCGCCGACGGAAACATGACCGACTTCGTCTTCCAAATTGGGAAAGTTGATGGTCACATTACCTTCCAGGACTATATACATGCTGTCGGCGGCTTCGCCTTCTCGGTAAATCGTCGCGTTGGGTTCGTAGTTTTTGAACGCGCAAAGACTGGCCAATCGTTTCACTTGTTCGAGGTTTAGCCCTTCGAACAAGGACATCTGCATCAGCATTTCAGCCACTGCCGGTGCTACCTTATGGAATTCCAGAGCACGAATAACGATATCGGCGATCGGCTTGGTCTGTTCGCTCAAGAACATCTCGCGCAGGTCCAGAGGAACCAGGAGGCGCATCATTTTCACAGCGTCGAGCCGTTCGACTTCATTGAAAACCAGCGCAGGGACATAGGCGGACGGAACGAAATTGAGCTCCAGGAGGGTTCGCTGCATTCTTGGTGAGTAGGCGCTTACGTCTACTTCCATGTACTCGACGCCCATGGTTTCACGACAACGTCGTTCCAACTCGCTGAGCAGATATCGAATTACATGGTTGTCCAGCGAGATGAGCTCGAAAATGCGGACAACGCGCTCCAACTCATCATGGGTGAAGCCTACGGCTCCGACAATTCGACCTTCTTGCTTGGCGAGCAGGTATTTCGATTTCTTGGCCGTCAATTTGAAGAAACCGTAATGCAGTTTCATCGGTCCGAAGATCTCTCTGTTTCTTACTCTTCCTCTTTGTATGCGCAAAAGCGAGGAGTAGCCTTCCGTGCGCATTTCTTCGATTTCATACTCATCATCATATGGATAAGGCGCGGCTTCGTCGTCCACGATCACATCACATGCGATACCACAATTGGACATGGCGGCGTGAGCCAGGGGGTAGACTTCCGGAATTACTCTAGGATGGTTGTTTCTCAGTTCGAGCGCATCGCCGAAATATTGAACCATTCTGGCAATCGATTCACGATATCCGATGAGCGTTTTCTGCGGCGTAAAGCCGACTACCGCGAATCCCTGTTGCTCGGAGATCTTGAGGGTGAAGGGGTGAACGACCCTTGCATTGACCAGACCAATTTGCAAGCGCGATTTGACCCGATTGAGACGCTCTTCCATGAGCATCTTCCCCACTCCTCGATTGCGTGCCTCAGGCAGCACTGCTAACCGCCCGAACTCGCCGGATAGATCGGAGTGAGCACCAACGTCATAAACCACGCTAGCTGTTCCCAACAGCTCGTTGGTCTCCGTGTCCTCGGCAACCAGCATCAGGTTGTCTTCGGCGTAGATCATCTGGGTCAGGGAGTTGGCATTGTAGTACTGAGGGTAAGCGTATTCATCACCGTAGCAGGCACGGTAAACGTCGCTAATGCCCTGGACATCGGAGACCTTAGCATCACGAATCTCTATCATTGACTTGCCCTCACATACGGTGTGTTGAAACTAACTGGCGTTATAGCGCAGTCAATTCGGTATGTAGCGCATTTGCCGGGAACCTTGCGGCTTTCACAGCGGTCTGTGTACCAATTTCCTCAAAAGGCGAGAGAACGGCACCTGATTCAAGTGTGGAACGCCTTCAGGGGATGCGAGGTTGAACGCCTTGGAGGCGGTGGTGAAACGAAGGTTGGTGCACTGCAAAAGCATCGCCCCGAATGTGGTTTTGGTTCAAGATGCGCCGTATCTAAACGGTGGTTGCTTTCATCTCCAGCCCGGCGAGCCTTGTTACTTCGGTGTAGTACTTGGCTCCGATCATCAAGCATGATTCGTCGAAGACGAATCTCGAGGAGTGGGCAGGGTATTCGCACCCGTCCACCTGACCGCCGAAACGAACATAACAGCCAGGTACTTGGCGCACATAGTAGCTAAAATCTTCGCCGCCCATGTTGGCGGTTTTCATCGCCTGTACACCGTCATCTCCAACAATCGCTCTAGCAGCTTGTCTGGCGATGCCTAC
Organism: uncultured Candidatus Obscuribacterales bacterium; assembly: GCA_964436185.1. GTDB lineage: Bacteria > Cyanobacteriota > Vampirovibrionia > Obscuribacterales > Obscuribacteraceae > CAYTDR01. Next base: position 2,749 of record CAYTDR010000906.1, read on the forward strand.
CGTATCCGGAGAGTTGGTCAGGACCGGAAGTCCCTCGTCTATCTGACAACGGATGTCAGCACCGTGCAGTTGACCGACCGCCTGGGTTATGCGAGCCAGAGAGCTCTTCAGATGTTGGCGAACGTCTTCGTCTTGCGTTCTAATCGTGCCTTTCAGGTGACAGCGAGCGGCTATAACATTTGATGCCGTACCCGCCTCGAACACTCCTACTGTCAAAACCGATGGATGCGCCGGATTGACCTCGCGCGAGACGATGGTTTGTAATGACATTACAAGCAGACTGCCTACGACGATGGCATCGACCGTTTCGTGAGGTCGAGCGGCATGTCCGCCTTTGCCGGTGATCTCAATTGTGAATGTATCCGTGGAGGCATTGACGACACCATCGGTGACAGCAATTATGCCTGGTTTGAAATGCCGGTCGATATGGCCGCCGAAAATCATTCCGACATTGTCGAGAGCGCCTTCTTCAATCATTCTCAGGGCGCCGTCACCAACTTCTTCGGCCGGTTGGAAAAGCAATCGAACCGGTGTGGGTCGATCCTTCTCGGCAAGAAGGAGTTCGGCAGCTCCCAGGAGCATGCTGGTATGACCATCGTGTCCGCAGGCATGCATGATGCCATCGGTGACGGAGGCGAAGTCCAAACCGGTCTCTTCATGAATCGGCAGTGCGTCAATATCAGCTCGCAAAGCCACTATCGGCACGCCAGAAGGTCCTGGAATCTCGGCGATAACGCCGCGCCCGCAAGAAAGTCGGCGGAATTCAATTTCCAGGTCGCTCAGTACGCGACAGATTTTCTCGGTAGTTCTCACCTCGTCCCACCCCAGCTCCGGATAGCGATGTAAGTCTCGTCTAATGGTAATCAGCTTCTCGCTTAGTTTTGACGGCGATACAGTAACCAATGGGACCTCCTTATTTTTGACGTCCTTTTACTGCTCGTATTCGA
>CAYTDR010000907.1:0-3692 GCA_964436185.1 uncultured Candidatus Obscuribacterales bacterium
CAAAGTAATCGCTGACCATGAACACGGAGATCAGTGGTCGGTAAAAGAGAGTGTTGGTTCCATCAAGCCAGGAGCTATGAAAGTTGCGAAAAACCAACTCTGCATCGTGGACAGCCCGCTTGAGCCAGGTGAGATGGACGAAATCATCTCCAGCAAAAAAATCGAACAGCACCGGATAGTACGCGGCTACAGTGACAATCAGGACAATCGATAAAAGAACTGCGGTTCTTCTTGAGTTACCTGTATTGCTCTCTGTCTGGAGAGAATTGCTTGGCTGAACGTTCTTAACAAGGCGGGTTTTCATGATCTGCTACCGAATAGGGTGCTCTTGTTAAGTCACGCTTAGATCTGGTATGAATTTTATCCATTTGATTTCCGTGCTGGCATAGCTTCCAAAGGCGCGGCACGACAAGGTTAGCTTGACCTGCGACAGGTTTTGAACCTCTCCAAAATGACTCAAGGGAATGCGGATGATCTGAAAATGCATACCTGGTCGATAAGAGATGTCTACGCACCGATCGGGTTGATAGTCTTCGCCTTTTGTTCGCCAGTGCACCCGGATAAACGTGCCTCGTCCGCGGGCAAGACAGATCCAAAGTTCCCTGGCCGCATATGATTGAATATCTAAATCGATGGCAATCTCGAATTGATCTTCTTTGGCGACGACGGTCGCTCCGCGCTCTGGCGATACTTTAGAGACCGATGCTCCGGTAAGATGTACGGGACCGTTGATACCGATATGTTGGGGACCGAGCTGAATAAGCTCCGCGTGGTGCAAAGTGCGATCCGCGCGCTCATATCCGAATTGGTCCAACATATCGGGCAAAAGCATGTCTACAGCTCTCAACAAGGTCGAACTGATCTGCTCGTTCTTCCACCGGTATATAGAGCTCATGGGCGATTGGCTGGTTTTGTGGCTTTCCAAGAAACTTGTGTCTAGTTCTTCGGACGGATTCCAGCCAGTTTCTCTGGAGAGCGGTGCCAATACGGATTGCCAGTCCTGTACGAGATCTTCATAACGAATTAAATGGCTCATGCCGTCAGATTTATTGGCTTCGAAATTGGAGAAACGTTGACTCGCTTCCAGGCACGTCGCCAGTACGTGATCGACTTCATCTCCGCGGGTAAAGGCATTCGGCAGGTTCGACTTTTGTGCGAATTTGACTTGCGAAAGAAACACATCTCGGGGATCTCGGTAGAGATCAAGCACTACCACCGGCATTAAACTGCGAACGAAAGTGTTTACCCACGTGAGGCTTTTCTCCGCATAAAATTTAGCTTCCGGGTTATTAAAACTCGTTGTCTGACTGATGCTTTGCCACATCGAAAGAAACAAGTCCTGGGGCGAAACAATCGGATTAGTTTCGTCGTATTCAGTCGGCATTTGAATCGCACCGAGCTCGTCTGTCTCGTAAAGGCAGAGGGAAAGCGGGCTTCTGGAGGTCGGCAATTCAGTGCGTCTGAGATTGGTGGCAATTTTGACAGTGTATGAGAGCAGGCAGCTCTCGAACGCATAGGCTCGATTAAATATGCAACTCCTGTCACGACCAAGATGAGCCATCAATAAGGTGGTGCCAGCCCGTCCCGCACCGTCGACAAGAAACGGCAAAAGCAGATTTCTGTCGGTGAGCTCCTTCCGTCTGGTCAGTTCTTTTTGCTCTCGTATGGTGCTTTTCACTCTGCGCGCAATCCGGCCGAGCAATGAGATCGATTGCGGCGACTGTGTCATCTCCCTCGTTACTTCGTCGCTCAAAGCGCCTGAGCCCTCTATTGGGGTTTTCTTTTAACAAACTAACACTAGCTAACATGCTTGCCTATTAGAATAAATGGCTGACATGAAAGTGAATTTAGTGTCATTGGACCATGGATTCAAAGAATGAGCTAGTGGTTTGAGCTAATATTGCCATGAGTCAGGCATGGCTGTATCCATGCCCGCAGTCACTACGGACGACCGATTCCAGCGAGAGGCTCGAAATGAGAGTAATGACCGTTCTTGGTACCAGACCTGAGATAATCAGGCTGTCACGAACAATCGATCTTCTCGATCGCGTCTGCGAACACACACTGGTTCATACTGGGCAGAACTTTGATCAACGGCTCAGTGACTTGTTCTTCAGCGAGCTCAGGCTGCGAACTCCGGATCTGTACTTAGGTGTGAAGGCGCCTGGTTTCGCCGGCCAGGTAGCGCAGATAATCGAGAAAGTCGATGAGGCCATGCGCGTACACAATCCAGACCGCCTTCTACTTCTCGGCGACACTAACAGCGCTCTTTCGGCGCTTGCAGCCAAACGGCGAGGAATACCTGTCTACCACATGGAAGCAGGAAATCGCTGCTTCGACGATCGAGTGCCTGAGGAGATCAATCGTCGCGTAATAGATCACACGAGTGATGTCCTCATGCCCTACACGGAACGCAGTCGCCAGAACTTGCTCCGCGAGGGAATCGCAAGCGATCGAATATTTGTTACCGGTAATCCGATAAATGAAGTGATGAAGTTTTACGCGAGCGAGATTGACTCCTCGTCTATTCTCGACGAGCTGGAGCTGACAGCCGGTCAATATTTCCTCGTCACCGTGCATCGAGCCGAGAACGTTGATGATAAGTCCAGGCTGGCAAGCATACTTTCGGCGCTGGATCTGATCGCCAAAGAGTTCGGTTTACCGATAATCGTAAGTACGCATCCGCGCACCAGGCAGCGTCTGCCGGTTTCAGCGGACAAATTGAAAGGCGGTTTGGTCAAGTTTATGGAGCCATTCGGTTTCTTCGACTTCCTCAAGCTCGAGCAAAATGCTAAATGTGTACTCACCGATAGTGGTACCGTACAGGAGGAGTGTTGCATACTGGGGATTCCCAATGTAACCCTGCGGGACAACACCGAGCGACCGGAGACCATTGAGGCCGGCAGTAACATTCTCAGCGGTGTTGAGCCAGATTTCGTACTTCGATGTGTTCGTCTGGCTCTTATCCGCATCGGCGATTGGAAGCCGCCCGCGGAGTATGCAGTCGCACAAGTTAGCGGTACCGCCTGCAGTATTATCACCGGTTTTCATAAAAGCAGCTCCTCGCATTCGCAGCTTCTGGATGTACGGCAATCCTTTGAACAGGGTGCACATGGACGCCGTTCCTAAGACAATGCTACTAACTGCCAGCAGACCTGGTGCCGAAAATATCGGTGGAATCTTTCTTCGCGACTTCTGCAAGATGTTCCCTCGCGATAGGCTGGTCTGTTTTCACGCTCGCCCGGCCGATTGCCAGGCCGAAATAGGTTCACCGGAATTGTCTTGGCTTCCCATGGAGTCATTTGTGCCGCCGCCTGAAGCTCTGCCGAACCACTGGAGACTTGGCACCGAGCTTGCGTCGATCTACAGGCTGACACGGTTAAAACAAAGCGCACGAACCATTGCCAGAAAGGCCTGCCAGTATGCTGTAGAGAACAACATAGAGAATATCTGGGTAACTCTATCCGGTCCGTCGATGATTCTTCTGGCGAAAGAAGTAGCCAGAAAACTGGGAGTTCGTCTGTCACTTACTATCTGGGACCCACCTGAATATGTCTTGTCCGAACTGGGATATAGCAATCACGTAAAAAGGCTGATCTTGCAAGACTTCGAGCAGTTGGTCCGCACAGCGGATGCGTGCGGAGTCGCGTCAGATGGAATGCAAGCCGACACAGCGAGACGATTCGATAAGC
>CAYTDR010000908.1:0-3685 GCA_964436185.1 uncultured Candidatus Obscuribacterales bacterium
GGATCTGCAATTTCCAGGCTCATCTGCACAAGCGTGTATAGCAGGGCGAAGCAGATCAGAAAATTGGTGGCGAAAGCGAAAACGAATCTTATGGAATTGCGAACGCTTCGTTCTAGTCCGATGTTTCTTCGTGAACGCCGAAACTGACCAACAGTAATGATCTCAGCCAGTCGCCAGGTAATGTCAGAAGGTCGCAAGCCGCCCTTCAATCCGCCGAGCCTGTCTCTAGAGTCCTGTGAGACATGTCGTCCGCAAAGCACGCAAAACTTCAAACCCGGATTGAGTTTGGCGCCGCAATAAGGACAAGCTCCAACTGACATCTAATAACCAACTAGAAGGCACATTACTGTGCTTCTATTCCGCCGAAAGGATGATCCTAATTCATGGTACATGCTTTTGAAGTACAAAGGGGGTTTGAGATCGAGTTACCAATTTCGATTAAATTTGAAGCAGAACGGCTGAGGTTAGAATTCGATCTTCGGCGCACCATTTCCAGTGGCACAATATCTACTAAACATCTCAGAGATAGACTCGCGATCGTGCGTGAGCGTATCTTGCTTAGTATTGAGTTGTATTATTCGGTCTCTCAGCTCTTCAATCTGCTGCTCGATCACCTTGATTTCTTCGGAGATCTCAGTTTCACTCATTGTGAGCGCGATTGTTAGCGTCTCGAATGCTTTTTCCAGCTCAGTCTCTGCCATAGCAGACAAAGTCCCCCATCAGCTATACCATCCCAGATATTCTACTCTCTATCACTCCATTCTAAATAACGATCTCTAAGGGAGAAACGGCCGTTTACAAGTAAGCTCCGCCGGTTTACAGCAAACTCCCAAATACCGTTGTTGACTAGATACCCGCTCCCTGAAGAAAAACATCCACTGGATCTCTGCCGTCGCCGTCTTGCTGGTCGTCTGAACCATTATCTTCGTTAGCGGTGGGAGGAATTTGAGCGTCAGTGCCAGATAACATTTTTTGGAATTCGTTTTCAAGGGCATTGATACGTTTCTTCAAGCTCTTAATCGCCTCAGCCTCTATATCAGGCGTTTCTCCATCTGTTATCCGCTTGCCATCTCTATAAATCACCCTTCCGGGAACGCCGACAACAATCGAGTTGTCAGGTACTTCTTTCAGCACGATCGAGCCAGAAGCAACCCGAACGTTGTCTCCGATTTTTATGTCCCCTTGAATCTCCGCACCGCTGCCGACTACCACATTGTTTCCGAGGGTCGGATGGCGTTTTGCACCCCGGGTCGCTTCGCCCTGTCGCGCCTGAATGCCCGCACCAAGCGTAACACCCTGATATATAAAACAGTCATCGCCGATTATGGTCGTCTCGCCAATCACCACGCCCATACCATGGTCGATAATCAGGCGTCGACCGACAGTCGCACCTGGATGAATCTCGATGCCTGTGAACCATCTGGCCACCTGCGAGAGGAAGCGAGCGAAGGTGAGATTGCCTCGCTGCCAGAACTTATGCGAGATCCGATACGCGATCACTGCATGCAAGCCTGGATAGCACAGAATGACCTCTAGACGACTACGCGCCGCTGGGTCTGTGCGCATTATCGTGTCTATTGTCTCGTCTAAATGGTCTCGAATCATCGGAGCAATTCCCCATACTGTAGCGACTGGCGCCCTATGTAAGAGTTTAAACCAATGTGATTCTGGGGAACTTAAGGTAATGGGATGAAATAAAAGATTAAATTTTGTCTTTATCTTAACAAACCACGGCATTTTCTACGTAGTTTCCCCATGTAGGACGGCAAATTAGGGGTTATTCTGTGTAGATGAGGTTGTCAACCTGTCCAGAAGTCGCTGGAACTCGGATAGATGCGGTCACGAGATACTCTCTCTAGCCCTGTTAAAAGTTCCAGTGTAAACAAGGCGGCAAACCAGATAGCGGCGGATTCTCTACAAACTATGTCTTCACGTTCGGACGACATTCTAAGAAGGGTAACTGAAGGAGGGGCTACTGACGGCTCCTCTGATCCCGCGAACGCAGGTACGAGAGAAGCCTTGAGTCGTACGGCGTTCTCGCCACAGAATGCGCCACCTGCCCCCAGACCGACCGATGCTCCAGCGCCAGCGCCGGCAAACCCGCCTCAGCCACAGCCAGAGCGACCGGTTCAGCCCGGACAGCCTGCGCCGCCGGCACAACCTGGGCAGCCGCCATCACCAGCTCAATCTACAACTGACGCATTGCTTGCCAGCTCGAATCGTGGAAACGCAGGCGCCACACTAAGAGGATTCACTCCACTTCCCGATCCGGTGGCAGACGCTGCCAGAGCCAACCAGGGCGTTGCTTTAAGGTTCGGGGAAGGTTTCGTAGACAACCTCGCCGGACAAGCACAGGGCTTGGCGGAAATCTGGTCCGGTCGCCGAGACTACGCTATGGAGCTCCGTCGCAGCAGGACCGGGACCCCAACAGGCAACGAAAACGGAGTCGTCAATGTCACGAACACCGCTGGAGACCTCACCCGAGTAGTCGGTAACCTTTCACTCGACGGCGTGGACGCGCTGGCTGGCACGGTCGGTCTGAGCACACGTTTTGGAGACGGCAGAACCTCAACCGCTCTGGGAACTGCCTTCAATCGCGCTGTCGATGATTTCAGGACCGGATCCGCAGGCGACCGCGCCGAAGCTCTGGGTCAATTGACTGGTTTTGGTTCGACTCTATTTATTGGTGGTGGCGGAACCGCCAGAGGCGCAAACGGTTTAGTACAAGACGTACGTGCCCTGCAAGTTCTGCAAAGAGGATACTCCGAGGCGTCCATCGCTTCAGAGGCATTAAGTGGAATAAGAAGCGCGCGTAGAACAGCTTCTATATTAGACGAAACAGCAACAATAGCCACCCGAGCCACAAGCGCGGTCGAGCACAGCACTCCTTTGACGACAAGAGTCACCGGTTTGGGCGCCAGGGGTACTTCGCTTGCCGACAACATGGGCAATCTCGCTACACGAGTAGATGGACTACGACAAGGAGCCGGTTCCTTAACCACTAATGCGACCAGGCTCGAAGCAGCAACAGTCGGCGGCAGTGTCGCTACTCGAGCCGAGGGCGCCGTATCGGTACTGGGAAGAGCGGGCGATGATGTCGTAGCTCTGGGCGGTCGCGGTACTACCGGTCTCCTCGACGATGCAGGTCGAGTAGGTCCTAGATTTAATCCCAACGGCGCTGGTACAGGCGGTCGCGTCGGCGAAAACCTATTGCCTGGCGGGACACGTCCTGGCGGCAGTTTGGGAAGTGACGGTGCAAATCTGCTAGATAATGCCGCTGGCGGAACGCGATTGAATCCTACCAGAGCAGCCGAGCAACTCGCACATCCGAGCACGCCTCTGCGACCTGGCTCGGTTATGGACGACATCGTCAGAGGCGGAAGGACCAATCCAGCCACTCTGTTGGATGATGCAGGTCGTGGCGGCGGAACGCGTCCTGGTGGGTTGTTGGATCATGCAGCTCCCGGCGGAACACGGACGAACCCTGGCGCATTGTTAGATGATGCAGGTCGTGGCGGAACACGGACGAACCCTGGTGGATTATTAGATGATGCAGGTCGTGGTGGTACACGGACGAACACTGGCGGATTGTTGGATGATGCGGCTCGAAGACCAGCTCCAGCAACAACAAATCCCGGAACGGTAGTGGACGATGCAGCCCGCAGACCAGCCACTCCAGGAACGA
>CAYTDR010000909.1:0-3678 GCA_964436185.1 uncultured Candidatus Obscuribacterales bacterium
CTACGGCCTGTACGACGCCGCCAGCGGCCGCTACAACGCCACACGCATCGAGCTGCGCGACGCCGCCGCGCCCTGGCACCTGCGGGGCCCGATCGCCGCACTCGACGGTACGCGCCAGCGCCTGCGCATCGGCAGCCTCGACTTCGACTACGGCAGCGCCGGCAGAAAGTCAGTCGAAAGACTCTTCCAAATGGCTAACGAGCGCGGTATCTACGACCAAGCAATCGTACCCGAGTTCGTCACTCTGGCAGTCTAGTCTAATCAGCGCAACAGTGCGTTCGTGTTCGTGGGCGAAGCGGGCTGAAGGCTCGCGCGTCGGCGTCCTCACTCAAATGCTCTTCGGCGTATGCACCACCAGGCTCAAGCTCCGAGTCGGTGTTCAAGCCGCTAGTTTAGTAATACTATTCCAGACTGCCCGGCCGTACGTCGGGAGCTGTGATACTTGTCTGTTCACGCGAAAAATCACCTGATTTTATTGAGGCCCAGGTGAAAGCGGCTGCCACTAGAATTGAGGCCGCGGCAATGAAGGCAAAGAATGCCCAGTCGTGATTAACTCGTTTGGGTGATACCGGTGAGGTTTGTTCTAAATCGGACATACTGCCTCCTTCAATCAAGCATACCACGGCAGCAAAGAAATTATAGGACGTATGATTTGCCTGCGAAGTTGGTATCTTCTGCGGTGCGCTTTTGATATTGCAATTGCTTGAAGGTGCGCTGCAAGTGCCTAATTGAGACTGGCCAAGAAGAATTTGATGTTTTCCAGAGAAAGAGCAAGATCGTTTACAAACACATCGTTGTGTTGGCAGTTTGGCAGGATTACGAGCTTCTTCGGTTCGCACGCCATTTGATAAAGACTCTTCGAATATCTAGCCGGCAGAACCCAATCTTTCTCGCCGTGAATAAGTAGCAACGGCGCATGTTTCTGTTTCAGAGCGAGGCGATTATCCAGCGCTCTTTGTGGGAACGTCCAATCCGGAAAAAGATGCATCCACGGAAGTCGATCGCGAGCGGCTTCTTGAATGCTGCTGAAGGGAGACTGAAGAATCACGGCATCAACTTGTCTCTGGCGCATAATATTAGTTGAGACGGCGCATCCAAGCGACTCCCCATAGAGAATCAGCTTGTCCGGTTTCACGCCTTTAGTCTTGGCGAGGAAGTCATAGGCGCACAGACCGTCTTCGATGATTCCGTTTGCTGATGGCTCACCTTCGCTCTTACCAAAACCCTGGTAGTCATAGATGAAAACCGAGCAGCCGAGATGAACTAGAGTGGACAGCATGAAGATGCGATCGGAGATATTTCCTGCATTTCCGTGGGAGACGAGAATGGTTTTTCCTTCCCCCTTTCGTTTCAGATACCAGCCGTGAAGGACTTTACCGTTGACACTCTTGAACCGTTCTTCAGACCATCGAACTGAATACCTGCTGGAGATCAGGTCCTTGACTCGTTGATCGATGCACTCTACTTTGCTTGGATGGAAGAGCATGAAGTTCACCAGGACTGAGTTGAAGGGGCTGGTGAGCATGATGATGGAGCTAACGAGGAGAGCCTCCAACCATAGAGGCCGTTTCGGTCTTCGTTTGCTGAGAGATTTCGGCTGTGCCTGAAATGTTCTTATCATCGTATTCTTTCAACTCGCTGGTCTTTAACTAGTACCGTTCAAACCAAGTTCATCGAGGTTCGCTGGAGATGCGCTTATATTCAACTACCGTATTGAGGACTTCCGGGTGCAAGCTTCACCACAACCCGACGCATCACACACCAAGTACCACCCCACCCCACCCCACCGAGCAGAGCCCAGGATTCAATTCACTGTTCGCCGGCAGCAAGATGGAAACTGTTCCTATTCTAGGCGGCGCTCGAGAGCTCCAACTGACCGACCGTACAGTTCGGCAAGTGTGAGGACATTCGCCTTCTTTTTTCTTGACGAAGATGTTACCGTTGAACACCTCTACGGGCATGATTAGATCACGAAAGTAAACGTGGAGTTCGAATCGCGCGCTGGGGCAGCTTACTCATGTCGATGGATCAGATGGATCAGATCACGGATAGTATTCGGTGGACAAACTACTTAGAAGCAGGCAACCGAGCTTTTGAGCTCGGTCGCTACGAAGATGCCGAGAAGCTCTATCAAAAGGCTCTGATTGAGGCACGCCGCGAGTTCGCCAAGGGACCGCTGAGGGATCCGGACCAGATGGATAGCTCACTGGCGTCCGAGATCTATTTAAAGCAAGATTCAACTGTTATCAATTTGTCCGAGCATCCCAGCTTTGGCGAGATATACACGAAGCTCGGCGATCTTTACTGGGTGCAGGGAATGTACAGAAAGGCTGAAGAAGCCTTCAAACTGGCGCTTTCAGTTTTCGAGACATGCTTCGGAAAGGATGCGATACAGTTGGCTCCTGTGCTGGATAAGCTTGGTAAGGTCTTTCGCGCAGAGGGCAAGTTCTCCGAAGTAGATCAATATTTCCGGCGCGCTCTTTCCATCTGGGAATCGAAGGACGATGGAAAGTCGATCCATGTATCGGAGACACTCGAGCAGCTCGCTGATTTTTATAGAACGCACGGCAAGTTCGAGCAAGCAGAGCCAATCTTCAGAAAGGCAATCTCGGTGCGTGAGGCTGTGATGGGTCCAAGTGATCCAAGCATCGGTTCACTGCTTCAAAATCTGGCTCTCCTGCACCACTCCGCTGGTGAGTACAATAAAGCCGAGCCGCTTTACTCGCGCGCGCTGAATCTATGCGAAGAGGAATGGGGGCCCAACCATCCGAGCGTCGCTACTTTGCTCAATTACCAGGCTGAGTTGTATCGCATGATGGGCGATTTCCAAACTGCCGAGAAGGTCCATTGGCGGGCCTTGAAAATCAGACAGACCGTTCTCGGTCTCGAGCATCCCAGCACCGCGCAGACCCTGGGCAACCTGGCGCTCTTGTTTCACATTCAGTGCCGATACAACCAGGCGGAGCCGCTCTACAAGTCGCTTTTGGAGATCAGAACAAAGGATTGGGGACCGAACCACATGCACGTGGCGGAAGTCCTCAACTCGCTGGCTGATGTATACAAGGACCAGGGAAAGTTCCAAGAAGCCGAACAACACTACTGGAGAGCCCATTCGATTATTCAAGACAATCTCGGTCCCGAGCATCCGAGCGTGGCAAAAGCGCTGGAGAACCTGGCTGAGCTCTATGAAGAGCAAGAGAACTACGAAGAAGCCGATCGACTCTACCGTTGGGGTTTGAGTTTGAGCGAAAAGGCTCTTGGTGCCGAACACCCCGAAGTGGCTGCCTTGATGGCCCGATATGCCTCATTACAAAAACGAATGACTGACGAGGATGACGAGACCACCAATCTTCTCTGGCAGGATTGATTGAAGTTTCTCTGACGGCGTACTGGTCAAAAAGCTGAGAACGGGCAATAGTTGTGTGTTGCCCGTTCTCTTCAAGGATCTCGTGAGAAACACTAATAAGTGTTTTCGGCTTCTTGCAGTCTCGTTTTCAGTTTATCGAGACCCGAGATCACCTGTTTCGACTCTTCCCCGGTCAGTTGGCCATCGGCACGAAATTCGCTTTCCAGTTTGTTTATTTCATTGAGCTCAGATTTGAGCTTGTCTGCAGCGGGTTGCGTAATCTGCTTCGCGGCAAGTGAATTCTTTAGATACGATTCCACATCTTTTCGACT
>CAYTDR010000910.1:0-3671 GCA_964436185.1 uncultured Candidatus Obscuribacterales bacterium
GAAGCATAAGGTTTCAAAACAGGACGCAATGGAATTCATGCTGGACAAATGTCGCGAATTCCTGCGTAACTGACAAGTCAATAAAATAGGCCGCACACCACCAATGGTGCGGTCAATCAACCAATGAGCCTGGCACATAGCCTAATACTTGCTTCGCCAGTATAGATATTCATCCCGAGCATACGGATTGGAGCGCAGATGAATACTCATTTGTGGCACTTCTGAAGCGGCATGTGTAGAGAAACCATAATTCGAAAGACTGCCGGTAAGATCGTTATAACGATCACCTGGAACTACAACTGCACTAACAAAGACCTGCCGAAGAAATAGGTCGAGCGACAACTGCACCAGGGCGCTCGCCGCAGCTTGACTGTGTCTGGGATCATCGGGAAATGACCGGAAGATGATTGTTCCTACGCTGTTGCGGTTCAATTTGAAGTTCTGATAGCGGCGAGAACCGATGATCTGACCATCGTAGTACCAGAGATCTTGAAACTTCTCTGTCTTGATGTCGACGGACTTCTGCCTGCTGCTCGAGATTGGCCTCAGGCTGATTCTCAGGGCCGAGATCGGATGTAGTTTGCTGGCTTTGTAGTTGAAAAGGCTCTTGTTGTCGTTGACGTCAATGAAGAAAACCCAGTCGTGCTGCCCATCCAGACGCTCTTCAGAATGATCCGACAGCTGCGAGTGACAAGGCGGCGCTCCGCAAAAAAGCGCAAGAAAGAAGATTGAGATTGACGCAATTATGGAAGTTTTCTGCAAAGTCTCACAAGTTACCTTGTCTGTTATGGAGAGGGAGCAAAACCAATGTAGTTTATAAGTTTACATCGACCTGACCGCCGAAAAACTGCTGCACGCTAGAGCCGATACACGCTGGATTCCAGCCCGGCTGCCAAGAGTATATCACAGCCCGCTTATCATCAAATGGTCCGCCATCTGCGCGTTGCAAGGTGGCGGACCATAGAGATTATGCATGAGAACTCAGATCAAAAAGAGGCAAATTAAACGCTATCTTCAAGATCACAAAATTGGCTTAGAGTGCTCCACCGTACTGCACATTCACCTGACCACCGAAGAAACTGTTGCCAGAGGTGATAGATGCACGCTCGACCTTGCAAACGTTGGCATTGTTCGAGCAGAACGGTGTCCCAGGGCTGCATGGACCGGTAGGACCTGAAACACAAGCGGGAGAGTTGTACGGGAATACACCAATCCGACCACAGTTTTGATCAACCATGCCGGCGACGTTCACTAACCCGTTCTCGAAATCCTCAACTTCCTTGACACCAGAGCCGTTGACCTTCCACTTATTTCCTTGGTTCGGACGCAGGCTGACTCTGATTTTCGAGTTAACGCCATTGACGGCGCTGATGTTGATAGATTCGGAGCGAGGAGCGCTCGCGGAGTTCGGTGGGTTGAGAGTGCCCTGGAAGCTGTTGGTACCGTTTGGCAGACTGACAGAAGCGCCGCCTGGGCAATTTGGTGCCACACACGGGCAGGTCGGTAGTGAACCAAACGTGACATTTAGTCCATCCAGTGTGGTGCCGGTTGTTGCCGTCAAACCTGCAGTGACGCCTGTATTGAGCGTGGCTTGGCCTTGCTGAGCATTAAGCGCCGTAATGGCTATAGGTTGATTGCCTGGAACGGTGTTCAGTCGTAGTTCCGATACTTGTGTCGGTCCGCCTAACTGCGATATGGCAGGAAGCGTGATAGTAACTACCACAGGCGGTTGGGCAGAATTAATCAGGTTCAGTTTCGTCGTTTGAACTCCAGGCACGGTTAGAGGAGCTGGCGCAGGACTTCCTGTTCCTGGTCGTCCCGATCGAGAAGCGAGCAGGTCATAGTTTCCATAGCTCGTGAGGTCGGACTGCAATGCACTATGAACGTTTCCTTTCATCAAGTCGCTTGCAGGCGAACCCAAAGTAATGTTGTATGCATGCGAAATTTGCGACGTGGCCAGTGTGGCAGTCGCCAAAACGCTCGCTACTGCGGCAAAAAAGAGACCAGCTCTTCTCTTCATATCAATACCCCCAAGTTGGCTGACAGGCAACCGAGTATATCAAGCCAAGATTAGCGGATTCTTTAAATCGAACATTTGGGAGCACCAATGCGATACAAATCGTTCAACGAAAATGACTGAAACACATCATGTGCGATACTGGTTCTAAAGTAGGCGCGAGAGGACGATCCATTGGCTGGTCGACGTAAACCGAAGGGAAGCATGACCTGGCTAGTAGCACTGATCATCGTGCTGATCGTCGCCATTTTTATGATCGGCATGGTTCTCTACTCTCTTATGGGTCAACATACTCGCTCGCAGTACACAGTTGACGGTCTGGCATTGCAGGTAGCAAAGAAAATAAATCCTGACGATCGAGTCGGTCAAATCAATCATTTGGAGGCAAGGTCTCGTGAGTTGGTCTATCTTTCGCGTGACGGAGTAAAATCATGCGGCGAGAAAGGATTGGCAAATCTGGCTCCGCTCTGCGAGATGTTGATGAGTGAAGCGAACGCAGGTCACGATCTCGTAGAGAACGAACGAAAGAATCAAATCAAAACAGTGACCGATGAGATACGCAAAGAGGTTTCTTCCTACAATCGATCGGTCAGCGACAAGAGTAACTTTCGCTTCCCCTGGTTGAAAACCTACGAACCAAAGGTTATTCAAGTCAACGTCGGTTATATGGACGGGGTCGAGTCAAACGTGCCTGCGACGACAATTCTCGACGAACTGTACTACCACGACCGGCGCAGGAAATATGTTGCGGACAAGAGCAATCTATTCAAATCCAATATCAACGCCAAGTTAGCATCCCCTGATGAAAGCCTCGACTTCAAATTCTGCCCGCTGCCGGCCTATGTCTCCAAGACATCGGCGGCACCAAGGAACGCTAACCCCGATAAGTTCAAGAGCTACGGCAGTGTCATCATTGACGAAACGGCCGTTCCCTACAAATTCGATCAAATCCCCACAGCGGTCCAATTGATCACGGAGATGGGCGTGGCCGTAAATCCGGAGCAGAAGGAATTAAGTTCCATCGCTGTCGGATCTATTGGTATCACTAATGGTGCATTATCCAATTTCGATTAACCTGCTGAAAACAGACGTTCTCGGACCTGCCGGCTAGCAAGACGCATCTCTACGGTGGGAGACGATGCAGCACAAATGAGCTTTTACGTGCGCTCTCGTCCGTTTCCGAATACGAGGAACGAAGACTCGGACTGACTCGATTTCAATATCTACGGTTACCTACCACGAGTTATCGCAGTTGGAAATTGCACCATTAGTGATACCAATGGCACCGACCTCGACTGACTGCACGTCGAGTTTCTTTGGATTCATGGAGATGCCCATTTCCGTGAACAGCTGCACGGCGCTTGGAACTTTGTTGACTCGATAAGGTACTTTGTCGCCGTTGGTCAGGACGCTGCCATAACCTTTAAAAACGTCAGGATTGGCATTCCTTGGAGCAGCGGTCGATTTCTCTATATAAGCTGGAAGCGAGGACAGTTTGTATTCGAGTCCATCATCCGGACCCGGCAACAGCAGATTCTTCTCAGCCTTGAAGAGGTTGCTCTTGTTTTCGATATAACCTGCTTCCTCGTCAAATTTGTCGAGCTCCTCCAGGTTATCCAACCGTCTCACGTTCGACTGAACTCCAGCAACGCAT
>CAYTDR010000911.1:0-3663 GCA_964436185.1 uncultured Candidatus Obscuribacterales bacterium
TGGTCTGCATTTGTGATATTGGCGATCGGTGTCATCGAGAGATTCTCATGCTTCTAGCTCAAGAGTTGTTTGGTTGCCAGATTGGGACGGTTTATCACGGCTACCCGGAGTTCATGGAGCGGCTGCCGCAGATTAGGAAAACACTGGCCGGTCAGCTGAACTCATAGCCCGAACAATCACTGTAAATTTCGTTCCTCGCGCAAGCTCAAATCTCGAATTGCTAAACCAATCTATCGCTTAATAATGATTGTGCTGTTTGCGCTTAAAATGAGCGATTGTCTCGCGTGCTTCACCCGCGCCATCGCTTTCACAAGGAGCGCCTAAGGATGAGTAGACTTTCACCAATCAATTTTAAGAAGTGGATCGAAGACAACAGGAGTCAGCTCAAGCCTCCGGTTGGTAACAAGCTGGTCTGGGAGGATAGAGAGTTCATCATCATGGTGGTAGGTGGACCGAATTCCAGAACTGATTATCATGTCAACGAGGGCGAAGAGTTCTTCTATCAGATCGAAGGCGACATTGTGCTGAAGGTGTTCGACGAAGGTGAGCTGAAGGAAATTGCGATCAAGGAAGGCGAAATTTTTCTCCTACCAGGGAGCGTCCCTCATTCTCCTCGCAGACCAGCCAATACAGTCGGTCTCGTGGTGGAGCACAAGCGGACTGCAGGGGAAAAGGACGGCTTCATTTGGTTTTGCGAGAAATGCGACAACAAGCTTTACGAAGAATATTTCGAGCTAACGGACATCGTAAAACAGTTCCCGCCCATATTCGAACGATTCTACGGTGATGAGAAAAACTCCACCTGTACGAAGTGTGGAACGAGAATGCGTGCGCCGGAGCAGGCTGCGGCTCGGGCTGACAAAGGCATGTGATATTGCCTGTGGTGACTGGTCTACTTGACGAAGGACGGTGGAAAGATTCATGACAGCAGGAGCAAGTGTTGTCGCATACGAGAACTCCGAGGCGTTCGCCCGGGCGATGGATGCTCATGATGAGATTGCTCGATATCGCGAGGAGTTCATTTTTCCGACTCTCGAGTCGATTAAGTCGGGCAAATGGGAAGTAGGCCAGGGAGAGCCTTGTATCTACTTCGCGGGCAACTCGCTGGGGCTCCAACCGCGCAGAGTGCGCGAGTACATAGGTGGGGAGCTTGATAATTGGGCTGCCTATGGTGTGGAAGGACACTTTAGCGGACGGCTTCCGTGGTTGCCGTATCATGAGAATCTCACTGAAATGACCGCGAGACTTGTCGGTGCCAAACCGTTGGAAGTGGTAGTGATGAACACGCTCACTACCAATCTGCATCTGATGATGGTGTCATTTTATCGGCCGACGAAGGAGCGCTATAAAATCCTCATCGAGTCGGACGCATTTCCTTCTGATCGCTATGCGGTGGGCTCCCAGGCACGCTTTCACGGTTTCGATCCCAAAGAGGCAGTGATTGAGCTTAAGCCGCGGCAGGGCGAGGAAACTCTCAGGACTGAAGACATCCTAAACACAATCGAGCGCGAGGGCGACAAGCTCGCACTCGTCCTTCTTGGGAACGTCAACTACCTGACCGGGCAGGCGTTTCGCGTAGAGGCGATCGCCAGAACGGCACATGAGAACGGTGCTCACATCGGGCTCAACCTTGCTCATGGTGCGGGTAATCTTTTGCTTGAGTTGCACGACTGGGACGTCGATTTTGCTGTGTGGTGTAGCTATAAGTATCTCAACTCCGGTCCAGGGAGCCTGGCAGGTTGTTTTGTGCACGAACGGCATGCCAACAGTTTCGACCTGCCCAGATTCGCCGGTTGGTGGGGGCACGATAAAGAGACCCGCTTCCAGATGGGTCCGCAGTTTAACCCGATTTCTGGTGCCGAAGGATGGCAGTTGAGCAACCCGCCGATCTTCCAGCTTGCGGCACTTCGCGCTTCACTTGAACTTTTCGATCAGGCAGGTATGGTGGCTCTCAGAGCCAAGGGCGACAGATTGACAGGATACCTGGAGTTCCTGATGGACGAGATTCCCAGAGAGTTCTGTCGTATCATCACGCCTAGAGATCCGGAGCAGAGGGGTTCTCAGCTTTCCATGGTCTTCGGCGGCAACCCCAAAGAGCTTCTCAAAGTGTTCCGAGAGCACGGTGTCATCTGTGATTTCAGGGAGCCGAACATAATCAGAGCGACGCCAGCGCCGCTTTACTGCAGCTTTATGGATGTCTACAGGTTCGCGAATATTATCCGTAAGTTTGCGCAATAAAAGAGGTGAGAGGGAATGGCAGAGGTTCGGGAAGTTGATGTTGCTATCGTCGGTGCCGGGCTTGTCGGCTCGCTCCTGGCTGTCTATCTCTCCTATCGCGGCATGCGGGTGGACGTATTCGAACGTCGTCCGGACATGCGAAAAGCGACAATTGATGCCGGTCGTTCGATCAACCTCAATATTTCCTGTCGAGGACTGACAGCGCTGGAGAGAGTCGGCGCTCTGGAAGAAGTGCTAGAGGAGCTGGTTCCCATGCGCGGGCGCATGATGCATTCCCGCACCGGAGAGCTTACTTATCAACCCTATGGAAAGGATGATACCGAATATGGTAACTCCGTCTCCCGCGCCGGGCTAAACAAGGTCTTGATGAATAAAGCGGAAGCGTCAGAATTGGCTCGCTTCCACTTCAGTCTGAAAGCCAAGTCGATTGACTTCAAAACGAACACGATTACTTTCGTCGATGACGATGGGCATGATCAGTTTGTGTCAGCGTCGCTGATTGTAGGAACGGACGGCAGTGGTTCGTCCGTTCGTCGGACGATGATGAGCGGTGCGCGCAATTTCCAGGAGACCATGGAAATGCTCGATTACGGCTACAAAGAGCTGTACATTCCACCTGCAACCAATGGCGGTTTCAGAATCGAGAAGAACGCTCTGCACATTTGGCCGCGCGGTTCATTCATGATAATTGCCTTGCCCAATTTTGATGGCAGCTTCACCGTCACACTGTTCCTTCCGTTTGAAGGTGAGAAGAGTTTTGAGAAGCTAGTCGATGAGGACGCTGTGCAAGCGTTCTTCGAAGAAGAGTTTCCTGACTTGATTCCACTTATTCCGGACTTTCTTGAGCTCTTCTTCGACAATCCTACCGGTCACATGGAGACGATCAAGTGCTACCCGTGGAACGTGGGTGGCAGGGCGGTTTTGATGGGCGACGCCGCGCATGGCATTGTGCCATTCTTCGGGCAGGGCATGAACTGCGGTTTCGAAGATCTCACCATATTCGACACCATGCTCACTGAATTCATCGCTTCGGGACGGTGTCGTTCTCTTCCGTCGAAAGATAGCTCCAGTGAAGTTCAGGCGCAATGGGAGTACCTTCTCAACTCATTTGTCATGGCGAGGAAGCCGAACTGCGATGCTATCGCTGACATGGCAGTGGAGAACTTTATAGAAATGCGAGACAAGGTTGCCGATCCACGCTTTCTCCTGCACAAATCGGTGGAGAAGGTTTTGGCGCAGAAATTCCCCGGACAGTACCTGTCCCGGTATCAGCTTGTCACTTTCACGAACGTTCCGTATACCCTCGCTCACGATGCTGGTATCGTATGTGATGCGATCCTGGAAGAGCTGTGCCAAAATATTCAGTCTGCTGATGACGTAGATATGGAAAAGGCGAAAACATTGATTGAAGAAAAGCTCTCTCCC
>CAYTDR010000912.1:0-3663 GCA_964436185.1 uncultured Candidatus Obscuribacterales bacterium
CCAGGTTCGCTCACCATTCGATCGGCGCGCATGATGGCTCGCCAGAGGATGCCCAACGCCTGGAAGCCGAGTTCCCGCTCACTCCAATCACTTCCGATGAAGCCTACAAGCAGGCCAGCCTCATGAAGGAGCAGATGTTCGAGCGGGACAAGCTCGCTTCATCCTGTGGCAACCTGAAGGAGCGCCTGACCAGGACGCAATGGGCCTATTGTCACAAGCTGGGCGACCTGATCCGCGACTATGGCAGACGCTATCCGCGCCTGTACTGCGGTCAGGAGTGGTACGACGCGGTCCAGGCAGAACTTGGTGAAGTAGAGGGCTTGATCAAGCGGGCTCACCAGCTCAAGGACACCAGCAACAGTGCCAACGCAGGCGCGGAAGAGCACCTGCGAAAGGCAGAGAGCCAGTTCAGGGGTGTGGATTGGATCAGGTCGCTGGTGGAAGGTCCTCATGAACGGCAAGACAATGGTGCTCATCATCGCCTGGACCACGACCTCAACTCGCTGCCACGCCGACTGGAGAGCCTGAAGAAGTCCGCCCAGGAAGCTGTCCGCCTGCTGGAAGCAGACGCCGCTGGTGCGCTCAAGTACGAGACGCCGGTTCTGCAATTGATTGCCCAGGCAGCACGCAGCACGGATTTCCTGGAATGTGAAACCCTGCTCCAGAGGGCTATCTCGCAAGCGATGGAACCGGACGCTGATACGAAGCCTATCGACCTGCCACGTGCCCTGAGGGCTCTCGGTCAGATTTACCAGTCTCACCTCGACCAGCCGGTCAAGGCGATAGTACTCTACGAACGGGCTCTGGAACAGTACAAGAGCCTGGTCCATGAATCTAACGAGGAGGTGACCGACACGCAGGCAGACCTGGCGGCAGCGCTCATGACGCAAGGCAGGATGCACGAGGCGGAGCAAATCTACGTGCGACTGGTTACCCTGTTCCGAAGGGCCCTGCCTGGAGGCTTGTCCGCTTGCACGAGGGCGATGGAACGGCTGGGAGCCCTGTACGTGCGGCAGGGTCGACTGGATGAAGCCGAGAAGATTCTGGTCCTCAATCTGTACATCTGCGACAAGCACGACGACGGGCTGATGGCCGATCTCGAGAAGAGCGATGCGCTGGACTCCTTGATCGCTCTCTATGCGCAGAAGGGCGACTACAAGGAAGCCGCCAAGCTGGTCGACCGCGTACTCAGACTGGACTTCGGACGTCTGGATTGCAAGTCTGCCGCCGAGCTTCGCACCTACGCCCAGGTCTTCAGCAAAGTAGGAAGGAACATGGAAGTGCAGGCGTACAACTTCGAGGAGCGGGCTCAGCAGAAGAAGCGTCGTTCGGACGAGTTCGACGCGAAAAGATCGGACGTCCCGGTCTGGAACGTCCTTCGCCACAACGCCGACAGGCAGTTGCTGGCCGACGTCTGGTAGGTTCGCTGGCAAATCAAAATAGCCGATCCGTCAATGTCGACGGATCGGCTGTGTTTTTTGCCAAAGTCTTTCCATACCTCAGAAAGGCAGGTCAACGATGTTCCTGAAGTCTCTGATGCCTCGAGCGAAGGCGTGGTATCGCTGGCATCGCAATCCCACTGTCGGCATGTTCGACAGCACCGAGGGAGTAGTGGTCAAGCCGATTATCGCCGCGCTCTTCACGGCGTTCCTGGGCGGCGCTCTGGCAAGCCACCTCCCATGGTGGCAGTGCGGGTTGGTCGTCCTTGCATCCGCCCTTCTGGGCGGAGCGCTGGGCGATATCAAGTACTGGCTGATTCTCGCCGGTGACATTCAATTCGAGAATGAGCTCAGAAGTAGGATCAAGGGTCTGACGCAAGGGGCGGAACAAACGAAGCAGATCGTCAATCGCCACGCCCCTCACCTGACGGATGCTCACGCCTACTTCGTCCAACTCGAGCAGAACTTGAGCGACCTGGACAGGGAGTGGTACCAGGTAAGTATCGGCGCCTGGGTGGACAGCGCGCTGGGCCTCATGATGAGAGAACCGTTCGTCCTGGTCCACATCCTCAACCAGGTTCATCGACACAAGGATGCGCAGTGGCAAGACGTCTCTATCGATGACGAGGAATTCCGAAGGACCAGTTGTAATCACCCGCAACTGGACCCACGAAAGTCCCGATGCTCGCTGTGCTACGACAACCTGTGGCGTGAACTCGCCAAGCCGCTGATGAAGTAAGACGAACAGCTACAGTTCGTCCAGAGACGCATAAAGCAGAAAGAGGGGAGCCAGCAGCGCTGGTCCTCTCTTTCTGACAACCAAACGCTTAACTATACTTAATAGTATCAAACGCATAAAGCGGAAACATGAGCATGTAGGCGGGTTTTAGCCCGGTCCATTACCTGTTTCCTGCTTTTACACTACCCCTCAAGGCCCTTCACGACTTTGCTGTCGGATCAACCGACGCGCAGCGGGCTCGCGGGGTGATTCTTGTAACCGACGACCTTGTTGCCCTGCAACTCAACGTGACTGAGCTCCTCACCGGTCACCGAACCGTAATGCAGGTACACGACGTCGTTATGAGGGATATCGACGACTTGCGACGGCGGGCCCTGAATGTCCATCACCGTCTCCTGGCTGTCGCCGAGCGTGAAGGTGGGCCCTGCTACCAATAGAAGCCGTACAAGCTAGCAGAGCGATATCAATACAGCACCTCAGCGGTATCGCTCACTCTCGAAAAGAAAGAAAGAAAGAAACACACCATCAAAAACGATCCCGAGACTCTCATTGCGAGTCGAGCCGATAACCTCCACCAGCCACAGAGGAGATAACCGATTTACCATCATTGCTATCCAGTTTCCTCCGCAGTCTTCGAACGCAGGAGTAAACGGACTCCGGCCCGATAGACGTATCTGAGCTCCAGCAGTGCTTTATCAGCATCTCAGTGGAGAATACCTGATCGGGATGTTTCATGAGAAAGCTCAGCAAAGTAAATTCGTTGGGAGGAAGCTCAATCTCCTGCCCATCTGCCGTCACCTTCCTGGATCTGGTATCGAGCGTGATATTGCGCAGAGTCAATATACTGGATGAAGGGGCTATGGTTCGTCTCAGGAGTGCCTTAACGCGAAGAAGCAACTCGCGCTTGTCGAATGGCTTCGTCAGATAATCATCGACTCCGACATTAAAACCTTGCTCCTTGTCTTCGATTGCCCCTCGTCCGGTCCCCATCAGTATTGGCGAGTTACCGCCACGCTCCCGATAGCGGCGGCAGATCTCGAGACCGCTCATTTCAGGAAGCTGCCAATCAAGAATCAAAAGATCGTATTCGGCGCCCCGCAACCTTATCCACGCCTCGTCTCCGTTGGAAAATGCTTCGACGGAATAAGACTCGTCGACGAGCATCACCTCTAATGCGGACCTCAGCAACTTATCGTCTTCGACTACGAGAATGCTCGCTGACACGAGTACCTTTCCTCTACGTAAAGCCGTGCTGGCCCCTTTATACCCAGCCTGGAGGATAAGAATCGAACAGTTGAAGACATACGGAGCGGGACTTTCTACAGTTGGTCAGGTTGGCGTCAGATTACCATCAAGTCAGAGTCAGGAGTCAGACAATAAGCTTTGCATATTGGAAGGTCGGAGTCTATTCCTTAACCATAAAAGACTTCCTCACTATTCTCCGATCACGTAACTCACATTCAAAAGAACTCGAGGCGGACAAAA
>CAYTDR010000913.1:0-3662 GCA_964436185.1 uncultured Candidatus Obscuribacterales bacterium
TTGGATGATTGATGATGAGGCGGTGGGGGCTCGGGACTCATGTCCTCTTCCTGATCGTCAAACTCATCGTCGTCGAACTCGGGTCTTCGTCTGGCATTTGGTGCCGGACGGCCGGGTCTCTGGGCCGACCGTGAAGATGGCGCATTCGGACGGGAGCCGCCTGCTCGTCTTGAGCTGCGGGCGTCTTCGTCATCTCGAGAGCGCTCTCTTCCCTGGCTGCCATACGGCCTTGTCATCAGTATCTCCCGAGTCGGCTATCCTCGCTCCACATAGCCGCAACAGGCATAAAATGGGTGTGAAGGTAGATTGGATTGCTACTATAATAACTCCAATTAGGAACAAATAGTAAGGGGTTCCCGCACCTCGCCATGCTGGCGATAGAATCCTATGTGAGAGCAGTGACTGGCAGCGGAGTCTAAGCAAGCTGTTTATCTGCAGTTTCAATTCCAGCTCATTTAACTCTCCATTTGCTGAGATCGAGGATCGACCGATCACTAAAACTGCGGATGTGATATCAACAGCAATGGAATTCGAATGTGGCTCAGTGCCGAATTCGTTTCCGAACAGAGGTGGTTTTCATGACGAAAAATGGTAATGATACGGTCATAGTCGATGGCTTGCGAACTCCTTTCGGCAAGCTGGGCGGCGCACTTTCTTCCCTGTCTGCAGTCGACCTTACAGCGCCGTTGATTCGTGACCTGTTGGAGAGAAACAAGCTGAACGGCGATACCGTCGACGAAGTAATCGTGGGGCAGGTAGTGCAAGCAGGATGCGGACAGATTCCCTCTCGCCAGGCACTGTTGAAAGCAGGTATGCCCAACACATGTGAATCGACGACTGTCAATAAAGTTTGTGCATCCGGCATGCGGGCTGTGACTCTTGCCGATCTGAGAATCAGAGCAGGTGATGGTGACATCCTTCTTGCTGGTGGCATGGAGTCAATGAGCCAGGCACCTTACATTGTTGAGGCGAACTCCGCCCGTTTCGGAAAGCGAATGGGGCACACTCCTCTCAAGGACGCGATGCTGGTGGACGGTTTGGAATGCCCGGTAACCATGGTTCATATGGCTATTCATGGTTCCAAGGTAGCCGACGAGTTTGGTATTACTCGGGAAGCTCAAGACAAGTGGGCATTGCGGAGTCACGAACTGGCAGTCAAAGCACGCAACTCGGGTAGGTTTAGCAAAGAGATTCGAGCGATCGAGATTCCCGGAAGGAAGGGAACAGTCCTGGTTGATACGGATGAAGGTCCAAGAGAAGATACCTCGATTGACGCTCTGGCGAAACTGAAACCCGTATTTGACGAGAAGGGAACGGTCACTGCAGGTAATGCTCCCGGAGTCAATGACGGCGCCTGCATGCTTCTTGTCATGAAACGCTCGAAAGCGGAAGAGCTTGGTCTTAAGCCGCTCGCCACAATCCTGGCGCATGCATCTATCGGTCAAGATGTTCCTTACCTCCACACAGTTCCGGCACTAGCAACACAAAAGGCTCTTAAAAAGGCCGGGCTTGAAGCATCGGCGCTGGAAGTTATGGAAATAAACGAAGCATTCGCTGCAGTAGCGCTGAAATCAACGGATATGCTGGGCATTGATCCGTCGATCGTGAATGTCAACGGTGGCGCAATTGCGCTTGGTCACCCAATTGGTGCTTCAGGAGCCAGACTTCTCTTGACTCTTGCTCGCGAGATGGAAGAAAGAAATCTCAAGTTGGGTGCTGCCGCTATCTGCTCAGGAACCGCGCAGGGAGATTGCGTGATTCTGTCGAGAGAGGGCCTCAACTAACAAGGGCTTTGCGGTACTAGCTGCCACGAGCTGAGGTGATCTGCGTAGTTTGTAGAACGCGGACAGGCTGCTCTTGGCAGCTCTATTGCTTCGGTATTGACGGATGATGGCCAATAGGCTGAGCCCCGAGAGCTTCCATAACGCTGACCATTTTTCAGGTAAAATTGAGCGTCAAAGAGCAGACCTACCAACAGCCTGTTGGTGGACTGAATGCTCGGTGGTGTCGTACGTGAGTAGGTGAATGGGATGAGCACGCACATAACTGGCAGGCAACTTACGGATGAGATTGAGACAGCGCGAAAGCGGATAGATGAGCTGAAGCGAGCTGTTGAACACCATCGCTTCCAGTATTACGTTCTCGATCGACCGGAGGTTCCGGACAGCGAGTTCGACGAGTTGTTTCATGAGTTAGAGGCACTCGAGCAGAAGTTTCCGGAACTGGCCACTCCTGACAGTCCTACACAAAGAGTGGGAGCACCGCCAAGCACGGAGTTTTCGCAAATAGTGCACCGTCAAGCGATGCTCAGTCTTGCTAATGCGATGAACGAAACGGAGCTGACTCGCTGGGAAGAGCGCCTGACAAAAATACTCGTTGAGGAGGGCACTCAGGACGAGACTCTCAAGTATGTATCGGAACTTAAGATTGATGGTCTCTCGATTACACTCACCTACCGCAATGGTGAGTTCGTAGAAGGTGCTACTCGCGGCAACGGGCAAGTGGGCGAGGACGTAACGTTAAACCTCAAAACCATTGATGCCTTGCCGCGCAAATTGAAAGCGCTGGATCTGACCGAAAGCGACGAAGTGGTTATTGAAAGTGGTATCGATGGCAGTGGCGAAAAAGTAGCCGCTACGGCAGCCAGAAGTAAAATGCCTGAGTTCGTTGAAGTTCGAGGAGAGGTTTACATGCCAGTCTCCAGCTTCACTGCCTTAAACGAGTCACTTCTCGGGGCCGGCGATCAGCCGTTCTCCAATCCACGCAACGCCGCCAGTGGATCCTTGCGCCAAAAAGATCCGCGAGTGACCGCGAAAAGAAAGCTTTCACTTTGGGTTTACAACTTACACATTGAAGATCCGCAGATTCGACCGCTGGAACATCACAGTGATTCGCTGGCAGTTCTTCGCCAGCTCGGCTTTCCTGTTGCACCATCGGCGGCACTATCGATCGGCATAGAGGAAGTGAAGAAATACTGCCAGGATTGGGAGGAGAAGCGGCATCAGCTCGACTATCAAACCGACGGTGTGGTGATCAAGCTGGATGACACCAGACTCTGGAAGTTGGCTGGAGCCACCTCGCATAGCCCCAGGTGGGCGGTGGCATTTAAGTACCCACCCGAGGAGGCCGAGACAGTTCTGGAGAGCGTAGAGTTCGAGGTAGGTCGGACGGGAGCTGTTACTCCGGTAGCCAACCTCAAGCCGGTGAAGCTTGCAGGAACCACGGTCAAACGAGCCAGTCTCCATAACGCCGACCAAATTCAGCGGCTGGGTGTGCACATCGGTGACACCGTAGTAGTGCGGAAAGCCGGCGAAATCATTCCCGAGGTCCTCAGCGTCAAACTGGAGCACCGTCCGACAGACGCTCAGCCAGTAGTCTATCCGGAGACCTGCCCCGTATGTGATACCACGCTGGTTCGTCATAAGGAGGAGGTGGCGCTTCGCTGCCCCAACACTTATGGCTGCCGTTCTCAAAAGGAGCGCAGGATCAAGCACTGGGTGAGCCGAGATGCAATGGACATCGAAGGAGTGGGTGGCGTTCTCGTCAAACAGTTGATTGAGAAAGGATTAGTCGAAAGACCTTCTGATCTCTACAAACTCACTGTGGAACAGGTCTCCAGTCTGGAACGAATGGGTGCCAAGTCCGCTCAGAATGTCATCAAG
>CAYTDR010000914.1:0-3658 GCA_964436185.1 uncultured Candidatus Obscuribacterales bacterium
TGAAAGTAACGAGCGAGAATCGGTCATCGGAGTTCAAGGAATCTACGAAATATGTTAGCGCCTTTTTCGCTTGCTCCATCTTCTCGCCGCGCATGGATCCTGAGGTGTCGGCAGCCAGCACGATGTCCTTGGCGAGAACGGTTTTGGCTTTCAATGGCGGGGAAAGGGTCAGAAGAAAATAGCCGTTCTCATCCAACTTCTTGTGAGTGAGAACATTTGCCGCCATCTCGCTGTCAGAGACGGTGTAATAGAGGAGAAAATCTTTTTCTTCGACTTCGCCACGATTTGAAAACAGCACTTTCGCTTGATTATCGCTGTTCCGCTCCGACGACACTATGTGAGTGGGCGACCAGATTGTTCTCAACCTCTGCTTCGCGTTAAGCGCGACATCGATCCTAGTCTCGTTGACGGCGTCCATACCTGCGGACTTGAGTGGAAACCTGTATTTGAACATGCCGGAATCGGCCTTAAGAAGCTGCGTATACTCGAGCTCGACAGTTTTCTCACCGTGAGCAGGAATTGGAAAGATGCGTGCTCTCACGGTTTTGTAGTCCGCATACTCCAGAAGACCCGGATCGACCATTTTGCGGACTATGGTCTCATACTGAGAACGCGCCTCAGCTGCGGGCATGATCGTGCCTTCGACAGGTTTACCATCAATGTGCAGCGAAAAGGAGCTAAAAGTAGCATCTTGAGGAAGCGGAAAAAGATAGGTACCTGCCAGGTTGAGGTCCGTATTGTTTTTGAATGTCTGTTTTATATACGTCTTCGCCACCTGGTCGTTAATCTGCACCTTGATGTCCTGATGCTCGAGATGCAGTCCCGTGCTCACGCGTCCGCGAAGAAGAAGATTATTCGGTCTCGGAGTGAGCGGAGTGCCGGCAGGGTGCAGTGGTGTAGTCGGCGGATGCAACGGTGTCACCCGAGGAGTGACAGGCGTCGGTGTCACCGGAGGCGCCATCGGCGCATGGAAAACAGGATCGACAAATATGAAACCGGATGCCAGCGCGACCGGAGCCGTGAGAATCTGGATGCTCAAGGATACTGCCACCGCCGTTGCTATCGACCGCCTTATCATGTTCTGCACCTGTTTGTTCAGTAAATCCGGATTGCCGTCAAGAAAAGCTCGAGCTGCCTGAATATATCCACAATAGAGCATTGTCGATGTTGCCGTCTTCCACCAATAGGAACAGGCTGCCCTAGGGTTTTCCCTGAACGTGAACCGGCGAAATAATAAGACAGGGAATTTACTAGTATCAACTTTCTCTAAGTATGTCTGGGGTTTCCCCTATGCCAATTGCCGGAATCTCCAAGCTAGACTAATCTTGGAGCAGGGGGACTTGCTCCGAATGGAAAAGTTTAAATCGTTATTGGCGCCTTTAAAGGACCGCCTCCCGCAAGTAGCGGCAACAAAACATGAGAGGGACAAACTTCTCTACCAGCGGCTATTTTGGGGGACATTGGCAGGATGCCTGGCCACAATGCTTTTAGCGGAGTCTCCTGTGCTCAATACTATGGAACTAAATCTTCTCGACTGGCGTTTCAAAGTCGCCAAGGAGATCAACACCAAACTTTGGGGACGGACGACCTCAGAAGATATCGTTATTGTCACGTATGATGACAACGATCAGTTCGAACTCGAGTCTGAGCAAGTAGAGGGCGGACCGGCACCAATTCAGGGCGTGCTTGCTCGTTTGATTGCCAAACTGCAACAAGCGAACCCGCTACTAGTTGTCGTGGACATGGATCTATCGGGCAGCAGAGCTGAATCGCAGTTAGTGAAGGTGTTCAAACAATTCCATTCCAATATTGTGCTTGCGGTCTTCGGTGAGTTCGACGATCACTCTAAGTTTCCTGCACCCGAGCTGAGAAAAGCAGTAGACACCTGCGCCTTCGATCACCTGGTCAAAGAAGACAACGGACTTGTCTGCCAACTGCAGTTGAATCCCAAAGGGCTGGATGGCGAAGAGGAAGCGGAATCGGAAGACGCTGAAAACGCTGCTTACGGTCAGGATGCGCTCCTGCCTAAAGCGGTGGCAGCATTGATCTCGAGCAAGAGCGGCGTCGGACCGTCCTTACGACAGATGCCCCAGTTCAGCAGAGAAGAACGGCCGCTCTATATAAATTTCACTGGTATCAAATACGATACCTTTAAAACCCTCAAAGTTCTTAATGGGAAAGTTCCACTCAGCAAGTTTGCCGGCAAGGTGGTGCTGATCGGAAGCCACTTCACGCAAAGACAGACGAATACTCCCAACGCCAGGACACCCTTATCGCACAAGGCTATTCACGCGCAAGTGCAAGCGGATGCGATCAATACCATCCACAAGAACATGATCATCCACACCTTTCCCAAGACCTATTTGCATCATCTGCTTTTGCTTGCCGGCGGTGCCTTAGGAGCGATCGCCTCCTGCCTGAAGATGGGCTCGAGAACCACGACATTCTTATGCACCACCATGATTCTAGTCGGTGTAACCGAGCTGCTCTTCATTGTCTACTACACGAATATTCCGATCGTTCCTCTCCTGGCCGTGCTCATGTTGGCGTACGTTTTCGGAACTCTCATCTACCTGGACACGGACTTGCGCCTGAGAAACAAAGAGCTGGCTGAAGCCAGACAGGCCATGCAAGAGAGAGCGGAAGTAGAGCGGCAGCGCATCGCCGAGGAATTGCATGACGAAACGTTGCCTGCTCTGTCGTCTGTCGCACGCATGGCCGATCGACTGTCACAGGAAATGCAAGGCAGCGAAACGCCGCTATTGATGCGGAAAAAACTCGATCAAGCGGTGAGCGAGATGAGGCGTGTCATCAATGACCTTCATCCGTCAGTGCTCGAAACCATGGGCTTCAAGCCGGCGATTGAAAATCTTCTCGTGAGCCTGGAACGAGAGATGAACGTGGAGACAGAGTTTGTCGATGGTGACGACCAAGATGACGACGATTACGGACTGTCCAAGATGGCTAAATTGCAGCTCTATCGCATGGTTCAGGAAGGTTTGAACAACATTAACAAACATTCTCACGCTGACAAGGTAGATATGTCTATCAAGCTAGAGGGTGATCAGCTTATGATAAAGCTCACCGATAATGGGAGAGGAATCGACCCTGGCAAAATCAGGGCTGATTCACACGGTCTACTGAACATACGCCAACGCGCTCATTTGATTGGCGCGGAGGTTAAGTGGACCACACCGGAAAAATACAAAAGCGGGACCGAGCTTGTTGTGTCAATGCCGGTGACACAAGGGGAGAGCAACCGAGAGACAGGTGAAACAGCATGACAATACTTTTGGTCGACGATGAAGAGAGAGATCGTAACTGGCTTCGAGAGCTGCTTGAGTCCAACGTCGCCGAGCATGGTCCGTTCCATGAAGCATCCAATGGGCAGCAAGGCTATGAGATGGCGTTGAGCTTGAAACCGGAGCTGGTTTTCTTGGACATCAAGATGCCAAAGCTCTCTGGAATCAAGGCTGCAGAGAAGATTTTGGAAGACCGTCCGAGCACCGGCGTAATAATGCTCTCCAACTTTTCTGATGAAGTGTACGTCCGTCAGCTGTGGAAGATAGTTCCGCCGGACGGTGCCTTCGGTTACATTCTGAAAAACGCCTCCAATGAGCAAGTAGTAGAGGCAGCCAGAGCAGTTCTTTCAGGCGAT
>CAYTDR010000915.1:0-3654 GCA_964436185.1 uncultured Candidatus Obscuribacterales bacterium
AGATCGTGATTCGCCGCAGCCTGGTGGCAAGCAGAACCACCACCAGTATCATGGAGATGAGAGCCAGTGCAGCACCGCATAGAAAGGAGAAGGGCAGGAAGCGAAACGCCACCACATGTTTTCCTTTCTCCAATAGAACCGCACGAAACAGAAAGTTCGCTCTGTGAATGTCAACTAACTCACCATCGACGGTGGCTTGCCAGCCCGGATACCATGTGTCGGTCAAGACCAGCACGCCCGGTTCAGCCGCGTTAACCGAGAGCGAGACGCTATTGGCCGATCTGTTGAGAAATTGAACTTGCTCTGCCACACCACCGGCGGTAACCGGCGCGTTCGAGCTCAGCGAAGCCAGCCTTGTAAGCACCTTTCCATCTGTCAGACCTTCCAGCACCGCTTCTCTTGTCTGATCGAAATCGTTCGACGAAATCTTTCTCAGCGCCTCGTCGCCATCCTTGACCAGCGAGATTTTGTGCACGAGATACGCGTTCGGCAGCGACTCATTGTTTCGATAGATTCGGAACCGGTCATCAGTTTCGGCTGCCAGTGAGAATCTCTTTTCAAACTGACCGTCGTTAGCGACTATCGAGTTGGTATGCAGCGTAGCCAAAACCACTGACTTGTTCTCGAGCGCGGCATCAGGCGGCTCGATGAACTGGCCCTTGAGTGTGTCGAAGACAGACAGCGTGAGAGTCACCTGGTTCCCCTTGGCCGCAGACGGCAACGGGATAGCGAGAGGGACCGCGGAATGCTTGGAGCTGTTGCCAGCGCTTCCGCCAATCGCTCCAACTCCCTGGGCTCTGGCTTTATCGGCGCGCTTCTGCGCTTTTGTTCGTCTGACCACGAGAGGATGCCGATCCGAGATCCACAAAACGTTCTTCTCTTTGTCCAGAAGCGTCAGGAAGTAAACCAGACCTTTTGCGCCGTCCTGGCAGTTCCAATTCAATCGTGCCTGAATGGAGCGTGTAGCCGAATCGATTTTGCAATCGCCAAACTGCGATTCAATGCCGGGAGCCCAGCGAACTTTCTGCAGCGTTCCCTCCACATCGCCAGTCGACTGTGGTGAGATTCTGCTCGTCGTCAGCGCTTCCGAAGTGAGCACCAGATCGACCGACGCGAGATTCAGGAGCCTGGACAGGTTAGGTGAGTAACTCTGATTGAACTCATCCAGCGCGGCTCCGGACTTCTGAATGAAATCGATATATCGTTTGGGAAAGAGAGGGTTGTGCTGTCTGATGTCTCGAATATCATAGACTTGATTGGTGCTGGGCTTG
This sequence comes from uncultured Candidatus Obscuribacterales bacterium, assembly GCA_964436185.1. GTDB lineage: Bacteria > Cyanobacteriota > Vampirovibrionia > Obscuribacterales > Obscuribacteraceae > CAYTDR01. The sequence continues at coordinate 1,272 of CAYTDR010000915.1, forward strand.
AGGGAGTGGTCGCCGGTCGCCACCATTCGGCCGCCCTGCTTGCCGGAAGAATTCTGTTCTGCTACAGCTTTGGGCAATCCGTTGTTTTGCAGGAGCGCTATGGTGCTCGTGGCAGGATATGAAAACGACGGACGAATCGGCAACGATTTCTTTGCCACCAGCGCTTGCGAGGTCACATTGAAACCGATGCAGACTATTGCTACGGCTATGGGAAGGAACTTGCGAAGCCTGCCCGAGCGATGAGTGAGGGCAACAACTAAAACGAGAGATACCAATACGACTGTCCCGAAGATGCCGTCGATGAGCCAGTCTTTCGAACGCAACGACATTGCAGGCAGTGTCATATCGAAGTTGGCCACTTTCAGGTCAAGCGCGAGCCAGCCTGCCAGTGGACGAAATAGCCAGAGCATGCCGACGGCGACTGCCAGGGCACTCCACATAACCCGGTGCTGGTCCAGATGAATCCTAAGAGAGCCGGATTTCTGCTCTGTCGTGGAAGAGCTATCCGTTCCTGCTGAAACTTCTTTGTCGTCGGCAGCGCCAACCGCAGAGAGGACCCGTTGGCACCCGATTCCCGCAAGCAGTGCCACCATGACCAGAATTGAAGGGAAGAAGTACGTCACCACCAGATATCGCAAGGGCGGGTGCAATAGAATCGATTGCAGCGAGAAAAGTTTCGCCGCCACGATGGTACCGAGTATGGTGAGGACCAGCAAAATGAGAGACTCAGTTTTTCTCCGTTTTCCTTCTTCGTCTCGTGGTGTGCTCAAGCTCAAGCTGACAGCGACGACAAGAAAGAGAAAGCCTACCGCTCCGAAAAACGGGCTGGCCCCTTCAAAACCCGGCTGAATAACATTGAGAGCTAGTGTTTGCCAGGGAATTACGGCAGGCGCACCGGAGCTGAATTTGTAAGACTGAGAGTTGACCAGGTACTCTCCAAAAGGAAGCAGCATCGGAGCTGACAGCCCAAAGGCTACGGATCCGGCAATCAAGAGAGTAAGCAGGCTTCCTCTCACTGCCTTGAAATAGCCGCCCAATTGTGCCTGCTGTGAGCACCTCGTAGCAACGAAGAGAAGGCTGGCCGTAGTTATGCCGCAGAAAGAAAGCTCCGGGTGTGCGGATAGAACCAGTACCGCGCACGTCACTCCCACGATTACAGCACTGCTGAGACGGGTGCAATTGCCGGCGTAAAGGAATGCGGCAAACACCCAGGGCAAGAGGCAATATCCGTTGCCCAGAAGTTCTAGATACCACTGTTCCCAGGGACAAAATACGAGAGTTAGCGCAGTGAAGATCGCACAAGTTGCGTTTAACTGGCAAGCTCTCGCCATGGCGTACGCCCCAGTGGCCAGGACGATCAGCTCTCCTACCAGAATCAAATTATAGGCTCGCATACTGGGCCAGAGGTATAGGAGAACATGCAGCGGTGAAAACGCCAGCGACTGCGGATCAGCAAGCAGCGGGCCGCCGAAACCGCTGTAAGGGTTCCAGAGCGGAATCGTGCCACTGTTCCAGAGATGTGAAACAAGAAAGTAGTACGGCACCATGAGCAGTACCAATGATGGATCGATAGAATAGGACTGTCCCGTGCTGTAATGTCGAAAAATAGAGTCCCATTCAGCGATTAGATGAATCTTGGAGATGGCTTTCCCAAGGAAAACAGTCTTCCAAAAGAAGGCCACGATTATGAGAACAACTATCGATACGGCAGCCAGATCCAGGATTCGGATCTGCTTTCTAGCCTCTCTGTTGAATCCGCTGTTAGCTTCCAACACTCAACTGCCTGTCACCATCCGAAGGCATCAAGAGTCTCTTCTACGGACAGTTTGTTTTCTAGGCAGTAAGCCAGAACGATAATGGCTTGTTCCTGCTTGAGAAGATTGTGATCAAGATAAGTCTTCAAATAGCTTGCATGCTCCATTACTTCTTCGTCGATCAGCTCTTCATCGTACATGGTGTCAATCAAGGACTGTCGCCTTTCCAGCGCCATCTCCGTCGCTCTGTCCAGATCCTCTTTCGAGAGCAGTCCTGACTTGATCAGGATATCGCTGATCTCCAGGGGCGCATCGTCATTTTCGAAGGAGGACATGTCGTAGTCAATGCGCTCGACGATGTCATTTACTTCTTCCTGGTTCGTCGCTTTCTGCAACTCCTGAATGACTCTGCAAGCTTCATCGTCAGCCAGCGCGCCATCGTCGACGCGCTTCATTACCTCTTTCACACCTTCCACTGTGTACTCGTTGGTGTAGCCAAGCTCCACCAGCACTGCCTCCAGCGTTGAATGACCGAGGAGTTGAATCTCTTTGGCTGTCAGAAGGTAACTTTCCGGTATCGCCCCGGCCATGACCATATAGTCGCCAGGTCCTACCGTCTCTTCCCGCTG